>WGAK01000126.1 GCA_015494815.1 Anaerolineales bacterium
CCCAGGAACCTACCCCATGCGTCTGCTCATCACCGGCGTCACGGGATTGCTGGGCCTCAACCTGGCCTGGGAAGCCCACCGCCACGGCCACGAGGTGTTGGGCGTTGCCGGGCGGCGCTCTTTGCCTGCAGCGCCCTTTGCCGTGCAGCAGGCCGATTTATCCCGGCCGGGCGCCCTGGCCGCGGTGTGGGCCTGGGCGCGGCCCGACGCGGTGGTGCACACTGCAGCCCTCGCCCATCTGGACGCGTGCGAACACCAGCCCGCTTTGGCCCGGCAGTTGAACGCCGCCCTCCCCGGCGAAATTGCCGCCCTGGCCGCGGCCGACGGCATCCCGCTGGTGCACATTTCCACCGACGCGGTCTTCGACGGCGCGCGCGGGGGCTACACCGAAGACGACGCCCCCCGCCCCCTTAGCACCTACGCCCGCACCAAACTCGCCGGTGAACAAGCCGTGTTGGCGGCCTACCCCCAGGCCGCGGTGCTGCGGGTCAACTTCTTCGGCTGGAGCCTCTCCGGCACGCGCAGCCTGGCCGAGTGGTTTTTGCACAATTTGCAGGCCAGGCGGCCGATGAATGGCTTTACCGACGTCTTTTTCTGCCCCTTGCTGGCCAACCACCTGGCACGGCTCATTTTGGAAGTGCTGACAGCCCGCCTGGCCGGCGTGTTCCATGCCACCGGCTCGGCCTGCCTGAGCAAATACGCCTTTGGCGTAGCCCTGGCGCGGCGCTTTGGCTACCCTCCCGCGCTCATCCGCCCCGCGTCGGTAGCCCAGGCCGGGCTGGCCGCGCGGCGCGCGCCCCGCCTCACCCTGCGCAACGACAAACTGGCCAACGCCCTGGGCCACCCTTTGCCCTCCTGGCGGGAGGGGCTGGCCGCCTTCTTTGCCCAATACCAGCAAGGCTACCCGGCACGCCTACGCGCCTGGGCCGCAGAGGCAACCAACCAAGCAACCAAGTAACCAGGCAACCAAGCAACCAGCCCCCCATGTTTTACGCCGACCTTCACCTGCACTCCCACTATTCCCGCGCCACCAGCCGCGACCTGGACATCCCCCACATCGCCCTCTGGGCGCTGAAGAAGGGCATCACCTTAGTCGCCACGGGCGACATTGCCCACCCCGGCTGGCTGGCCGAACTGCGCGCGCATCTGGAGCCCGCGGAAGGCGACCTGCTGCGCCTCAAGCCCGAAGTGGCCCAGGCCGTGCACGCCCAACTGCCGCCCGTGCTGCGCGGCGAGGTGCGCTTCATCCTGGGCGGCGAAATCAGCACCATCTATAAAAAGGGCGACCGCACCCGCAAGATTCACCATGTGGTCTTTCTGCCTACCTTCGAGGCCGTGGAGCGCTTCCAGGTCCGCCTGGAGCGCATCGGCAACATCCGCGCCGACGGCCGGCCTATCTTGGGCCTGGACTCGCGCGACCTGCTGGAAATCTTGCTCGAAACCGACCCCCGCGGCGTGCTCATCCCCGCCCACATCTGGACGCCCTGGTTCGCGCTGCTGGGCTCCAAGTCGGGCTTCGACAGCGTGGAGGAATGCTTCGCTGACCTGAGCGAGCACGTCTTCGCCCTGGAAACCGGCCTTTCCTCCGACCCGCCCATGAACTGGCGCGTCTCGTCCCTCGACCGCTATACCTTGGTCTCCCACTCCGACGCGCACTCGCCCCGCAAACTGGGGCGCGAGGCCAACCGTCTGGACACCGACCTGACCTACGACGCGCTCTTCGACGCCATCCGTAGCGGCGACCCGGCCCGCTTTCTCGGCACGGTGGAGTTCTTCCCCGAAGAGGGCAAATACCACTACGACGGCCACCGCAAGTGCGGCGTGCGCTGGAAGCCCGCTGAGACCCGCGCCCACAACGGCCTGTGCCCGGTATGCGGCAGGCCCGTCACCGTGGGCGTGCTGCACCGCGTCGAAGCCTTAGCCGACCGGCCCGAAGGCGCGGCCAAGCCCAATGCCCTGCCCTACCACAGCCTGATCCCCCTGCCCGAGGTGCTGGCTGAGTTCTTAGGCGTGCGCAGCGCCACCAGCAAGCGGGTGCAGCGCGAGTACGAACGCCTGCTGGCCGCCCTGGGCCCCGAATTCGCCATCCTGCTCGACCTGCCCCTGGAAGACATCGCCCGCGCGGCCGGCTCCCGCTTAGCCGAGGGCATCGGCCGGATGCGCCGCGGCGAAGTGCTGGTCGAGCCGGGTTACGATGGCGAGTTCGGCGTCATCCGTGTCTTCGTTGAGGGCGTCTCCGAGCGCCTGGAGAACCCGCTGCCCCTGTTCCCTCAGGCCGACGAAGAGGAAGAAGCGCCAGCCGTGGCCCGCGCGCCTCAGCCTGCGCCGCCACCCGCGGCGGGGGAAGTGGGGGTGCCCGCGGCGCGATCCATGTCCCCGTCGGCTGTGGCTGAACCCGACGCGGCTTACGTCCCTTCCCCCGACGACCCCGCCGCGGACATCCTGACCGCCCTGAACCCCGAACAGCGCGCGGCCGTGCGCACCCTCGACCGCCATCTGCTCATCGTGGCTGGGCCGGGCACGGGCAAGACCCGCACCCTGACCGCGCGCTTCGCCTACCTGGTGCGCGCGGGTCGGGCTGAGCCCGAAAACCTGCTGGCCATCACCTTCACCAACCGCGCTGCGGACGAAATGCGCCAGCGCCTGGCCGCCTGGCTGGGCGAAGACGTGGCGCGGGGCATCACCGTGGCTACTTTCCACGCCTTTGCCGCGGGGCTGCTGCGTTCGTACGCCGACCGCCTGGGCCTGAGCCCCGACTTCGTCATCGCCACCGACGACGACGCGCTGGAAGTGCTGCGCCGCGTGGCCCCCGACCTGGACGCCCGCGGCCGCCGCGATCTCTACGAGCGCATCCAGGCGGCTAAGCGTAACCCTCACCTCTCCCCCCTGGCCGCTGCCTCGCTCGCCCTTCGACTTCGCTACGCTCCGCTCAGGCAGGCGCTCGGCGCGGCCTTCCCCCCTCCCCTTTCCCGCCAGCGGGAGAGCGAGGGGGGTGGGGAGAGGGTTCCTGACATCCCCCCGGCCCTTTGGGACGCCTACCACGCCGGGCTGCGCGCCGCGGGCGCGGTGGACTACGGCGACCTGCTGGCCCTGGCCGTGCACCTGCTGGAAGCACACCCCGACGTGCGCGCCGAACTCCAGGCCCGCTACCGCTGGCTGGCCGTGGACGAGTACCAGGACATCAACGCGGTGCAATACCGCCTGCTGCGCCTGCTGGTGGGCCCCGAAAGCAATCTGTGCGCCATCGGCGACCCGGATCAGGCCATTTACGGCTTTCGCGGGGCCGATAGCCGCTACTTCCACGCCTTCCCCCAGGATTTTCAGCCCGCCAAAGTGGTGCGCCTGCGCCGCAACTACCGCTCCGCGCCGGCCATCTTGCAGGCCGCGCAGGACATCCTCCAGGGCCAGGCCTCGGCCGCGGCCCACGACCTGCTGGCCACCTTCGCCGAAGAAGTGCAGGTGGAAGTGCACACCGCGGCCAGCGACCGCGCCGAGGCCGAGTACGTCGTCCACCAAATCGAGCGCCTGGTGGGCGGCACCAGTTACTTTTCCGTGGACACAGGCCGGGTGGACGGCATCGACGAGGGACGCTTTGCCTTTGGCGACATCGCGGTGCTCTACCGCACCCACGCCTTGGTGCCCGCCCTGCGCGAGGCCCTGGATCGGGCCGGCGTACCCTACCAGGTGTGGGGCCACGCGCCCCTGAGCCAGCGCCCGGCCGTGCGGGCCGCGCTGGCCCTGGCCTGGCTGGTGCTCACCCCCCGCGCCGGACTGCACTGGGAGACCGCGCTGCATCACCTGAAGTTGGACGCGCTGGTGGAGCCGCTGTTGGATCTCTCCCCTCCCCCCAGCC
>WGAK01000127.1 GCA_015494815.1 Anaerolineales bacterium
GCGGAAATGGGGATGGGTTCCCCCAGGCCCAACTCGTAGAAGGCGTACACATCCGCGGCCTTGCGGTCCGAGTCGGCTTTGTTGACTACCAGCAACACCGGGGGCTGCAACCGGCCCTGCTCGCGGCGCTGCCAGCGGCGCAGCCACTGGGCCACCTGCCGGTCCGCGGGGGTCACGCCGGCCTCCGCGTCCACCACCAACAGCACCACATCGGCGTCGGCCACCGCAGCCGCGGCCTGCGAACGAATGGCCTCGATGAAGGCCGCGGAGTCCACCGACAGCGGCGCTTTGCCCTTCTGGCCCGCGGTAGGGTCCAGGCCGCCGGTGTCCACCACATCGAACACCCGGTCCAGCCACGCGGCCGTGCCCACGATGCGGTCGCGGGTGGTGCCGGGCACATCGTTGACCACCGCGCGGCGCTCGCCCACCAGGCGGTTGAAGAGGGTGGATTTGCCCACATTGGGCCGGCCCACCAGGGCCACGATGGGACGCCGCTTGGGCATGGTCACCTCGCTCACCAAAGGATGGCGGCTCCCCGCGTCGCCGCGCGGCAGCCACGCTTATCATACCATCAGGCCGGGTTCAGGGGGAACGGTCTGCGGGCCGGGGCGCGTGCGCCCACCACCAGGCGGGCAAATGCGCCCAACGGGCGGGGTCGGTCAGCGGCGCGCGGGTGGCCCAAACCATCAGGTCGTACAACCGCGCCAGGTCGGGGTCGGTCAGGCGATTGTCACCTCGACGCAAACTCGCCAGGTAACCCGGCGGCAAGACGCGCTCGTAATGGCCCGGACGCCACAGTTGCCCGTCGGCGTCGGGCAGGCGGGCCAGAAAGGGGTCGGTCAAGGCCCACACATCCAGCACCATCTTGTCGGTACCGGCCCAATAGCCGAACATGCCCACACTGTCCACCACCGCAATGGGCTCGTCGGAGAAGCGAAATTCGTAGCCCATCTGGCTCCACGCATACGGGGGAAAGAAGGGCGGCGGGTCGGGCCGGGTGCGCCAGGCCAGGTAGGTGAGCAACGAGGTGTAGCGGAAATAACGCCCGCGCTCGTCGCCCACGCCCCAACGCTCGTAAAAATCCAGGCTGACGAAATGGTCCCAGGGGCTGTTGACGGGCGTGTGGGGGAAGAGCAGCGCGTAGGCGGCCAACGCGGCCAGGGCCCAGCGCCCGCGCGCGGCCTGCAGCCAGGCCGACGGCATCCGGGCCAGGGCCACGCCCACGGCCACGCTGTACGCCAGCGCGGGAAAGCGCCCGGCCATGAAGTCGCCCCCCACCGCGGTGAGGTAGGCCGCGTACAGCCCCACGCCCCAGGCCACGGCCCGCTCGGGGCCCCGGACGCGCGCCAGGCCCAGCGCGGCCACGAACAAGCCCACCACCAGCAGGGGGTCCAGCAGCGTCTGCCCCAGCCAGTAGCGCGCCCCCTGGGCCCACACCACGGCACGCGGCAGGCCGTGGAACAACTTGGCGTACACGGGGTTGGGCAACGGCGAGCCGTAGTAGGCCAACGCGAAGCCGTACCACGCGGCAGGCAGCAGCCAGGGCCACAAGCCGCGGGCCACGGCCCGCCGCGAAATCCGCCCCACCTGCCCGGCCCGAACCAGCCACGCGGGGCCAAGCAGGGCCAGCAGGTCCAGGCGGGTCAGCGCCACCAGGCCGGCCCAGGCGTTGAGGCGCGGCCAGGTGTCCAGGGGCGCCGCGGCGGCCTGCACATAGAGCCCGAAAAAGCCGGCCAGCACCCAAAAGGCCAGGGGCGTCTCCAGGCCCGAAGTGGTGTAGTCCATCACACCGTTGGCGACCAGCCACAGGGCCAGCAACAACGCCCGGCGTTGCGGCGTGCCCAGCACCGCGGCCCAGCGCTGCCAGGTCAGCAGCAGGAACAGCCCGCTCAGGGCCAGCGCGGCCAGATAGCCGTCGCGCAGCAGCCCGCGGGCCAGCACCAGCAGGCCATACCACAACGGGCTGGTGAACACCTGCACCCGCCAGCCTGCGTTCCACACGGGGCCGTGACCGGCCCACCATTGCTCCACCGCGCGCAGGTAGATGTAGGCGTCGTCGCACAGCCAGGCGTTACGCGCCGCGGTAAAGACCAGCAGCGCCCACAGGCCGCGCGTCAGCCAGGGCCAAAACCGGGCATCAGCGCCGCGCCCGGCGGATGACCAGGTCATCGAAGGCCACCTCGAAGTTCGCGCCCTCAAAGGTGCCCACCACCAGGCCCGCATCCCCCTGCGACAGCGCGCCGTCGCTGACCAGCACCACGGGGGCACCGTTGACCCACAGCGCCAGGTGAGGGCCGAAGCAAATCAGGCCAATCTCGGTCCAGTCTCGCGGGTCGAAATGGGCTTCGTCCGGCAACGGCGCGAAGGGGTGCAATTCCTCAAACTCGCCGTCCACCAGTTTCCAGATGTAGAACGAGCCGTCTTCCAGCACGCTGGCGCCGTAAGTGTTGTTCAAATCGCGATAGCGGCACACCAGGCCGAACTCGCCATCGCCGGCCGAGCGGGTGACGCGAGCCCGCACCGTGACCACCACATCGCGCACATCCAGGCCCCAGGTGAAGGAGTACCACGCGTCGGTGGGGCGCAAGAGGGCGCGCATGGTGCCCTCGGTGAAGGTGACCTGCATGTCGGGGTCGTTGGTGGTGCTCCAGCCTTCCACCGGCGCGTTGAAGGGCTCGCGGGCCAATACAGGGCCGGGGTGCCGCCAGATGTCGTCCAGGGCGCTCCGGGCTGCGGTGGGCGTGGGCTGCGGCGTGGGTATCGCCACTTCGCCGCGGCGCGCCGCGGCCAGCAGGGGCTCGGCCAGGTTGACCGGCCGCAGCGCGTTGATGAAGCCGCCGATGGGCACACACGCGTCCGCGTCGTCCACCACGCCGTCGTGGTTGGTGTCCACCAGCACGCGACAATCCACCACCTCATCCACCTTGCTGCCCGCGCCCAGCAAGGTGGGCACGGCCACCAGGCGGCCGTGCGTGTCCAACGCCGCGCCGCCGCTGTTGCCGCCGGCCAGGGTGGCGGTGGTCTTGATGAACGCTCGCGGGCCGTAAGGCTCTTCCCCCGTGAACCCGGCCACCTCGCCCTTGGTCAGGGTGATGGTGTTACCGCCGATACCCGGATAGCCCAGAATGACCAGTTCATCGCCCAGGCGCAGGGCGTCGGCGTCGCCCAGGGAGATGGTAGGCAGGCCCAGGCTCGCGGGGTCCACCGGGTTGCCGTCCAGGTCGCGCACGATGCGCAGCACGGCCAGGTCCAGGTCGGGGTCGGCCTGCAGCACCTGGGCGTAGAAGCGCGGCGTCGGCGGGCGGTCTTCTTGCTGGGTCATGAGCACCAGCAGGTCCGCGGGCTGGGTCTCGCCGGGGCCGGGCAGCACGATGTGCGCGTTGGTCAAAATCAGGCCGTCGGCGTCCACCAGCGTGCCCGAGCCGGTCCAGAGGGGTTGGCCGTCCGCGTCCAGGGCCACGATTTGCACCACCGCGCGAAAAGGCACCGCCTCGGCCGTGGGCGTAGCCGTGGGCGTGGGGGTAGCCGACGGCGTGGGCGACGCCCCAGGGTAAGGGAACACGGTGGGCGTCGGTGCGGCAGGCGCGGCGGTTTGCCACAGCCACGCGGCGAGGCCGCACGCGCTGCAGGCCAACAGCCCCAACAAGCCCATCAGCACGAGGCCCAGCCCCCAGGCCGACCAGGAACGCCCGGCGGCGGGCGCGGTCTTCCACGCCATGCGTCACCCCCTGCCGGGTCAGCCCATGCCGGGCGGGTCGGGCAACAGCACCCGGTCCGGGCCGCGGTCCACTTCCCACGGGTAGACGATGTAGGCGTCGGTCACCGCGGCGTAATAGTCGGGCCGCAACGAGCCAAACAGGTTGCGATAAGGGTTGAAGTGCAGCACGCAGGTATAAGGCTTGCCGCCCGCGGCCAGGACGCGCGCCCGCACCGCGGTCATGGTGCGCCCCGAGCCCCACACATCGTCCACGATGAGGGTGGTGCGGCCCGTGAGCAGGTGGTCTTCGGGGAATTGCAAGAACTGGGGCCAGGCGCTGAGTTTGGCCCGGTTCATGGCCACTTCGGCCGGAAAGTCCACCGACGCGATGAGGATGTGGGTGATATCCAGCGCCTCGGCCAGCAATCCCCCCGGCACCAGCCCCCCGCGGGTGATGATGACCATCGCGTCGAAGGCGGTGTCGAACTGGGGGATGAGATGGTCAATCAACTTGTCCACATCGTCCCAGGTGAGCAATTCCCGGCGCATGCGCGTGCCTCGCGAGGGGGGATGCGGGGGCGCGGCCACGCCCCCAAGGGGCTTCATCCGCATTATACCAACGAACGCCGCGCCGCGGCTGTGCTAAAATCGAAACGCGCAGGGCTGCGCGCCAGTTTTGCAGGGAGTTGTGCCTCATGCCCACCCCAACCGTGTTCGCCACCTGGGCGCCGGCGCCCGCACATCGCTACGGCGACCATTCCGAAGGCCCCCACCGCCTGCGCGGGCTGCAACACTTGCCCCGGCAGGAAGACGGCACCGTGTGGCTGCCCGCCGACCCCGCGCCGGTGGAGGCCCTGGCGCGGGTGCAC
The DNA here is from genome assembly GCA_015494815.1 of Anaerolineales bacterium. Lineage (GTDB taxonomy): Bacteria > Chloroflexota > Anaerolineae > Anaerolineales > DRMV01 > JAADEN01. The sequence goes on from WGAK01000127.1 coordinate 4,567, forward strand.
GACCCGCGCCACATCGCCTACATCGAGGCCATCGCGCCCCAGGGCCCGGCCATCATTGACTACGCCCCCACCTATGTGACGCCCACCTCGTACGACGACGCCCGCCGCGCCGCGGGCGGCACGCTGGCCGTGCTGGACGCGGTGCTGCGCGCCCCCGGCAGCCGCGGCTTCGCCTGGGTACGCCCGCCGGGGCACCACGCCACCCGCACCCAGGCCATGGGCTTCTGCCTGTTCAACCATGTGGCCGTAGCCGCGGCCCACGCGCTGGCCCAAGGCCTGGAGCCCGTGCTCATCGTGGACTTCGACGCGCATCACGGCAACGGCACCCAGGCCATCTGGCGCGCGGAACCGCGGGTAGCCTACTTTTCGACCCATCAAGAGGGCATCTACCCCGGCACCGGCGACTTCGAGGACGAGCCCCAGGCCCGGGGGCGCATCGTCAACGTGCCCCTGCCCGCGCACACCGGCGACCGGGGCTACGCGCGCGTCATCGAGCAGGTGCTGCTGCCGTGGGCCCGCGCGCTGGCCCCCGCGGTGGTGCTGGTCTCCGCGGGCTTCGACGCGCACTGGCGCGACCCCTTGACCCAGTTGGGCCTCTCTGCCCAAGGGTTTGCGCATTGGGCCCAGGCCCTGGTGGCCCTGGCCGACGAGACCGCGCAGGGCCGCCTGGCCTTCGTGCTGGAAGGCGGCTATGACCCCCAGGCGGTGGCCGAAAGCGGCCTGGCCGTGTGGGAAGTGCTCCACGGCCGCGCGGCCCCCGCGGGGGCCCTGGGGCCCGCGCCTTACCCCGAGCCCGAAGTGGCCGACCGGGTGGCCTATGCCCGACGTTTGCACGGCATAGGATAAGACCATGATGCGACGGTGGATGCGGGCGGCCTTCCTGGCCCTGAGCCTGGGCTGGCTGGTGGCGCTCCCCGCGGCCGGGGCCGCGGGGCAGGCGGTGCTGTGGCAGGTGCGGCTGGAACGCTACCCTCAGGCCGTGGCCTATGTGAGCGTCTACGCGGCGGATGGCACCTTCGTCCCCGACCTCACGGCCGAGGCCTTCACCGTGCGCGAAGCCGGGCAAGCCCGGCCCGTCACCGCGGCCACGGCGACGCAGCCGGGGCTGCACATCGCGCTGGCGCTGAACCCCGGCCGCCCCTTCGCCATCCGCGACGCGCGCGGGGTGCCCCGGCATCTCTACATCTTCTACCAACTGCAATCGTGGCTCGAACACGAACAGGCCGAACGCCACGACCTGAGCCTGCTGACCCTCAACGGCCCCACCGTGACCCACACCGACGACCCGCGAGCCGTGCTGGATGCGCTCACCGACTACTACGCGCTGCAAAGCCGCGACTTTCGCGCCATGACCCCCGAACTCACGCCCCTGGTGCACGCCATCGCGCAGGCGGCCGCGCCTTCGCCGCGTGCCGGCATGGGGCGGGTGGTGCTCTTCGTCACCGCGCCCATCGAGGGCCTGCAGGCCGCGGACCTGGACCTGCCGCGGCAGCAGGCCCAAAACGCGCACATTCGGGTGTGGGTGTGGCTGGTGGCCCCGCCGAGCGCCGCGGAGTCGCCCCAGGCCCGGTGGTGGGCCGACCTGGCCGCGGCCACCGGCGGGCAGTTCACGCTCTTCTCGGGCGCGGAGGTGCTGCCCGACCTGCAACAAGCCTTCGACCGCCTGGACGGGGTGTATCAGGTGGCCTATCGCACCGCCCAAAGCCAACCCGGCACCTATCCCGTGCAGGTGACGGTGCGCGCGCCCACGGGCACCCTGACCACGGAAGAAGGTCGGTTGGACCTGAACCTGCAGCCGCCGCAAGTGCGCTGGCTGGCCGTACCCCAGGAGCCTGTGCGAGGCACCGCGGCCATCCGGCTCGAGGTGGCCGTGACCTTCCCCGACGAGCAGCCCCGCCCGCTGCGCCGCAGCGCGCTGTGGGTGGACGGCGTGCAGGTAGCCGAGCACACCGTGGCGCCCTTCGAGCGCTTCGAGTGGCGCCCCGACCCGGACCTGCCCCCCGGCCCGCACCGGGTGCAAATCGAGGTGGAAGATGCCCTGGGCCTGGTGGGCGCCGCGCCGGAAGTGGAGGTGACCTTAGGGCCCGCGGCCGGGCGGGTGGGCGTCTCGCCCTGAACGGGGGCCGGCCGCGTGGCCGTCGCTTCGGTGCCGGCGGGCGTGTCGGCCGCGGGCCCTAAGGTCACCTCCACTTCCGGCGCGGCGCCCACCAGGCCCAGGGCATCTTCCACCTCGATTTGCACCC
>WGAK01000128.1 GCA_015494815.1 Anaerolineales bacterium
GCCCCGACCCTCTCGCCGCGCGAGCAGCGCGTGTTGACCACCGTGGTGCGTCAGGCCGCCAGTTATGTGCGCAGCCTGGCCCTGCAAGAAGACCTGCGCTTTACCCTGGAACTCACCAACCGCCTGTATCGCAGCGCGCTCAACATCAACCAGGCCGCGGACTTCCAGGACATCCTGGGCGTGTTGTTGGACCACACACCTCTGGGGCGGGAGCCCACCACCGCGGGCGTTTATCTGTTCGACCCGCCCTTGACCGAGCAGGAATCCCCGCGTTGGGGCGTGCATATGGCCTCGGTGGCCTTTGGGCGCCCGCATCAGCCGGTGCTCCCCCGCATTCCCTTTGTGCCGAGTTTCGAACTGGTGCTGATTAGCGAGGGGCCGTTTTTGCTGGAAGACCGCGAGGCCGAAGAGGCTTTCCGAGCCTCCATGCTCGCGGGCCGGCCGTACATCGTCGAAGATGTGGAGCGGGATACGGTCATCTCCAAAGTCATCCTGAGCGAGTACAAGCAGCGTTTTCAGGCCCGCAGCGCCATTATCGTCCCGTTGCGGGTGTCGGACGCCATCATCGGCATGGTGTTCGCGGCCTACCCGGTCACGCACCAATGGACCAACGAGCAGTTGCAGGAAATCATGGTTGCGGCCGCGCAAGCCGCGGTGCGGGCCCGCAGCCTGCACCTGCTGCAGGTGAGCGAGCGTCGGGCCCGGCAGTTGGAAACCGCCTCGGTCATCGCCCGCGACATCGGCCGCACCCTGTCGCTGGAAACGCTGCTGACCCGGGCCGTGCAACTCATCCGCGAGCGGTTTGGCTTCTATCACGCGACGGTCTTCTTGCTGGACGAGCGCGGCGAGTACGCCGAGGCCCGCGCGGCCACGGGCGAGGCCGGTCGGGTGATGCTGCGCAGCGGGCACAAGTTGCGGGTCGGCTCCAAGTCGGTGGTGGGTCAAACCGTGGCGCGCGGCGAGCCCGTGGTGGTCAACGATGTGCGGTTCAACCCCATCCATCGCCCCAACCCGCTCTTGCCCGATACCCTGGCCGAGGCCGGTTTCCCCTTGCGGGTGGGCGACCGCGTCATCGGTGTGCTGGATGTGCAATCCAGGCAGGCCTATGCCTTCACCAATGAAGATGTGCAGGTGCTGCAGTTGTTGGCCGACCAGTTGGCCGTGGCCGTGGAGAACGCCCGGGCCTACGAACTGGCCCGCCGCGCGCTGCAGGACATGCGCCGGGCCGACGAACTCAAGAGCCAGTTCCTGGCCAGCATGAGCCACGAATTGCGCACGCCGTTGAACTCCATCATCGGCTTTTCGCGCATCATCCTCAAGGGCATTGACGGCCCCATCACCGATTTGCAGCGCCAGGACCTGGAAGCCATCTTCAACGCGGGCCAACACCTGCTCAGCCTGATTAACGACATTCTGGATCTCTCGAAGATTGAAGCGGGCAAGATGGAATTGACCTTCACCGAGGTGGACGTGGCCGACATGGTGCAGGATGTGTTGACCACCACCCAGGCCCTGGTCAAAGGCAAGCCCGTGCGCCTGGAGGCCGACATCGAGCCCGATTTGCCCCCCTTGCGGGTGGACGCCAAACGCTTCCGCCAGATTCTGCTCAATCTGCTGTCCAACGCGGCCAAATTCACCAAAGAGGGGCATATCCGCGTGCGCGCCTATCGCGAGGTGGACCCGCTGACCGCCTATACCGAGGTGGTCTTGGCCGTGGAAGACACCGGGCCCGGCATTGCGCCCGAGCACGCGGAGCGGCTGTTCCAGCCTTTCTATCAGGTGGACAACAGCCTCACGCGCGAGGTGGGCGGCACCGGCCTGGGGCTGGCCATCACCCGCAACCTGGTGGAACTCCACGGCGGCCGCATCTGGGTGGAAAGCGAGGTCGGCCGCGGCAGCACCTTTTATGTGGCCTTCCCTGTGACCGCGGGTGAGGCTGGCCAGACCGAAGATTTCCTGTTGGTTTACGACCCCAGCGACGCGACCCTGCAAATCTTCCGCCGGCACTTTGCGGTGCGCGGGTATCGTATTGTGCAGGTGCAGCACTTGAGCGAGTTGACCGCGCGGGCCCAAGCCTTGCGTCCCCTGGCCATCTTCATCAACCCCTTCTTGCCGCGTCAACAGGGCATCGAGGCTTTGCTGGAACTCAAGAAGCGCGAGGAGACGCGTTACATTTCCACCTATTTCCTGTCCATGGATGCCGAGTCGGGGCAGGTCTTCAACCCGCGGGTGCATGTGCTGCTCACCAAACCGCTGCAGCGCGAAGACATCGCCTATCTGCAGGCCTTGTTGGACGCGCCCGACGCCCGGTGGGTGTTGGTGGACCGACACGCGCAGCATTTGCAGCACATGCGCGAGTTGCTTGAAGACCTGGGCGTGACCGACATCGTGGCCGATACCGAGGGCCATAGCCCCGACTTGCCCCCCGGCCGCCCCGCGGTCTTCGTGTGGGATATGCTGGCGCCGCTGCCGGATGCGCACTTCATCCAGACGCTGCAACAGCAGGTGCTCAGCGAGGCGCAGCGGCTGGTCGTGGCCATGGTGGACGCCCAGGTGGATGCCGAGACCGGCGCGGCCCTGGAAGAGCGGTTGCACACGCTGCAGAAGGTATGCACCTACCCCCTGAACGACGCCTTGCGCTATCTGGAAGGCGTGCTGTACCATCTGGCCGCCCGCCGGGCTACGGAGGACGAGGAAGCCTGAGCGACCCCGCAGTGGCCCGGGGAACCGCGCACATGGTGGGGAGCGGAGGGATGCCATCCGCTCCTTCGCATTTTGGATAGCCCGATGAGCATAGGAAGAGCAAACCCATGAGTATTTCGCGTGTACAAAGTCGTTGCAGGGATTGCGGGCATACTTTTGCCTTCCATCCGTTGACCTCCCAGTGCC
>WGAK01000129.1 GCA_015494815.1 Anaerolineales bacterium
AGCGCTTCGCGGAATATCTCGAGCGCCTGGAGGAATTGAGCGCCTACGCGCTGGCCTGGCGACTGCCCGTCTATCTGGAGTTGGGCGGCCGGGTGCTGCACCACATCCAGTCCCTGCGGGCCAAACGCCCGCCCGCGCCGCAGCCGTGGTTTGCCCGCGAGGTGCTGCGAGAAGCCCGGGTCGCGGCCTGGGACCTGGCCCGCCTGGCCGCGTTGACCCTCATTTACCAGAGCGAACGCCACCTGCTGGAAGTGGATGGCGAGATTCGCCTGTTCCGGGATTTCTGGACCCAGCCCGTTCGCCCGCAGAGCAATGAGGTGGTGGATTTGACCGCCATTTTGGAGCACAGCATGTTGGGCCTGGACGAATTCGCGCGCAAGCGCGGCGTGCGCTGGCGGCGCTATGGCACCTGGCCCGAGCGCGCACCGGTGCGGGGCGACGCGCGCGCCCTGCAACGGGCCTTCAGCCACCTGCTGCACAACGCCATCAAATACAGTTGGCTGCGCGCCAAGGGCACCTGGGTGGGGGTGCGCGTGACCGCCCGGGATGACGAGCAGGGCCGCTGGTGGCTGGTGGAAATCGAGAACTACGGCGTAGGCATCGCTCAGGACGAACTGGAAGCTATCTTCCAGTTCGGCTATCGGGGCCGGCTTTCGCAGGACCGGGCCCGGGTGGGTACGGGCATTGGGCTGTACGACGCCCGCCGTGTGATTCGCGCCCATCACGGCGACCTGACTTTGGAGAGCCGTCCGGCCTACGACGCGCCCGACCAGGCCGAGGCCCCGACGCCCGGCCGTCCTTTCCTGACCACGGCCCGGGTGTGGCTACCCCGCGACGAAGGAGCGTAACCCATGACCCGAAGCCGCAAACGCGTGCTCTGGATTGAGGACAAGACCCAACTGGAACTGGCCTATCTGGTGCCGCCCGTGTTGCTGGACGGGCATTACCACCTGGAAGTGGCCCGTAACGCAACCGAGACCGTGCGTCTGCTGGCCGAGACGCCCTATACCTTCGACATGCTGATTTTCGACCTGGACCTCCCGCCCGGCGATTGGGAAGACTTCGCGGCCTTCTATCGCCGTTTCGAGCGCCGCGGCGAAGAACCCGCTATGCTGGGCCTGGAATTGCTCGCGTTCGTGCGCCGTAATCGAGGCATTCGGACGGCTTATGCATGGAAGAACTCGTTGCGGAGTTTGCTGTCCACCCTTCACCACAAGTACCGGCACACGCCCCTCGCCGTCCTCTCGATTTACACGGACCTGCAGCGCGACCGCCTGGTGGACTTGTTGGACCTCACAACACCGGACAAAGCCCCTTTGCGCGACGCGCTGCTGGTGCAAAAGCGGAGTGGTATGCCGCGCACCGCGCTGCTGGATTTGCTGCGCACCCTGGAGAAGCAATGGCCCGTGTCTTGACCCGCCCTGGGAGGGAGAAGCATGCCCTTGCCCGATGAGGTGCGCTCGCTGCTGGAACTCAGCATCGAGATTCTGGTCATTGGGGGCGGCCTGCCCGCGCTGTTCCTGGAGCGCCCCGCCTGGCTGCGGGATTTGCGTGAGCGCTATTCGCTGTGGCGTTGGTTGCCCTGGGCGGAGAAATGGAACGGCCTGGTGACCATCCCCGTGGTGCTGGGGGGCATCATGCTGGGGCATATCGGCCTGGCCGCGGGCTGGTGGCGCGCGTCACGAGGCTGCTTTTATGGCTCGTTGGTGGCCTCCCTGATATTGGTCGCGTTGCTGTGGTACCAGGTGGGTACCACGGGCTTCACCCAGGTGGCCCAACGCATCTTCTGGTTCGCCTGGTACGACTATAAACGTCGGCCCCTCCCGTGCAAGCCTTCTCTCGAGGAGGGCCATGACAATGCCCGTGCCCCCACCGATATCCCCCGCGGGTGGCCCTGGGTGCTGGCCTGGGTGCAAGCCTGGTTCCCCCGGGCAACCTGGCGCCAACGCGCCATCCGGGACCTGGGCCGCCTGGGAGCCAACACCCGCACGCCCCAGGAAACCCGTCTGGTGCTTGCCGCTCTGGTCGAATTGGCGAAAGTGGTGCCTTTGGATACATCCGGTAAACATTCCCCCGTCGAGCAGTTGTGTGAAGCCACGCTCCACAGTCTGTGGCCCATCAAGTCCTCCGATGAGGAGGCGTTCCGCCTGGCCATTCGGGTTTTCGATACGGTGTTGAAACGCTGGGCGCGGGCGCGACAACAGGCCCAAGACGCATCGAACAACAACGGCTGCCAGGAGAGGCAACTGGCCGAAGGGCCCATGCTGCCGCATCTGACGAAACTGGGCCAGGCTCTGGCCGAATACCACCCCTACTTGCTGCGCTTCGACGAATTCCTGCGCGTGTTCGATGTCACCGACCATACCCGGGATAACCATCTGGAGGCCGAGGCCCTCTTCGAGATTGG
>WGAK01000130.1 GCA_015494815.1 Anaerolineales bacterium
ATGAGTTCGCGGTAAATCTGGTTGTACAACTGGTCCACCAGGTCGTCTTCCCGGGGCAACTGCCGGGCCGTTTCCACATCCCCCTGCAGGAAGGCGTCCAGCGCGCGCTGCAGCATGTCGGTAGCCAACTCGGTCATGCGCGGCAGGTCAATCAAGGGCTTGATGAGCGGCTGATTGCCCAAGAGCAGGGTGATTTTGGCAATGCCCTTGGCATAATCGCCCATGCGCTCCAGTTCCCCGGCGATGTCCAACACCGAGGCCAGAAAGCGCAGGTCGTGGGCCATGGGCTGCTGGGTGGCGATGGTAATCAAAGCCCGCTGCTCGATGTCATAACGCTTGGCGTTGATGACCTGGTCGTGGGCATATACCTCGCGCGCCGCGTCCAGGTCCTGGCGTTTGAGCGCATCCATGGCCGCGCGCGCGGCCTGGATGACCATCCGGCCCAGGTCCTGCAAATCGGCCTGCAGTTCGTGCAGATGCCGCTCCAGGGTCTTTCGCATCATGGCAACCTCCTGGCGGGCCCGCCGCCTCGCCAAAACCAACTCGCCCTCCGCTCCTTCCGTTGCCCGGAGGGCTTTCCACAACGGCACGAAAACGCCCGGTTCGGCCGGGCATCTTCTTCTATTATAACGGTTTTGGTCCGCCTTCGGGGCCAAAAAATCCCCCAGGCGAGGGATTTTTTGGCATCAGGCACGGCTTTTTACGCGGTTTCGGAGGCTGCCACGCCCGCGCGGGCCGGCCTCACCCCGCGCAGCAACTCAGTTGGCGCACATCGCGGGTGAAGGTTTGCGCCGCGAGTTTCAAGCCCTCGCTCAGGGTCAGGTAAGGGAAGAGCATACGGCCCAGGTCGTGCACCGAAAGGCCGGCCCGCATGGCCAGCACCGCGGTCTGGATGACCTCCCCGGCCTCGGGCGCGACGATGTGCGCGCCCAGCAGCCGCCCCGACCCGGCTTCGGCCACCAGTTTGACGAAGCCGCGGGTATCGCGGGCCGCCAGGGCCTGGGGCACATGCTCCAGGCTCAGGGTGCGGGACTCCGCGGTGAGGCCGGCCTCGCGCGCCTGGGCCTCGGTCATCCCCGCGGCCGCCACCTGGGGGTCGGTGAAGATGACGCGCGGCAGCCACGCCAAATCCAGCCTACGTCCCGTGCCCAAGAGCGCGTTCTCCGCGGCCACGGTGCCGCTGTGCGCGGCCACATAGACGAATTGGGGCAGCGCCGCGCAATCCCCGGCCGCGTACACATCGGGATGGCTGGTGCGGCCGTGTTCGTCCACCACAATGGCCCCGCGCGCATCGGTGGCGATGCCCAAGGCGTCCAGGCCCAGGCCCTGGGTGTTGGGGCGGCGGCCGGTTGCCACCAACAGTTGTTCCGCCGCCAAGGTCTGCACCGTGTCGCCGATGCGGATGTGCAGGCGATACCCCGCCCCGTCCCGCTCGACCCGCTCGGTATGCGCGGCGGTGAGGATGCGCACACCCTCGGCGGCCAAATGGCGGGCCAGTTCCGCGCTCACGGCCTCGTCTTCGAAGGGCGCGATGCGGGGGAGCCGCTCGACCAGCGTCACCGCCACACCGGCCCGCGCGAAGACCTGGGCCATCTCCAGACCCACCGCGTTGGCGCCCAGCACGACCAGCGTGCGCGGCAGGGCCCGCAGAGCCAATGCGCTGGTGCTGGTCAGGTAGCCGGCCTCGGCCAGCCCGGGGATGGGCGGCGCCCAGGGGCGAGCCCCGGTGGCCAACACCACTTTGGGGGCCCGGTAGGCCACGCCATCCACCACCACGGCGGGGCCGCTTTGCAGCCGCGCCCCGCCCTGCCGATAAGTCACGGTGGGATAGGCCGCGAGCACCTCTTCGTATTTGCTGCGCCGCAACGCCGCCACCAAAGCGTCCTTGTCGGCTATCAGCCGATGCCAGTGCAGCGCGGCCGGGGCCGTATGTACGCCCGCGTAGCGGGCTTCCCCCGCCCGCCGATAGTGGGCCATGGCCCGCAGCAAGAATTTGGACGGCACGCAGCCGATGTTGACGCAAGTGCCGCCGATAGGGCCTTGGTTGACCAGCAGCACGCGTGCGCCTTCGTCCGCGGCGCGGATGGCCGCGGCAAAGCCCGCGGAGCCGCCGCCCACCACGATGAGGTCGAAGGACGCATCCGCCGACGCGGCGCCCCCGCGGTGCGGGCGAGGCCGCGGCGGTGCCTCGGCGGGGAGAGACGGCTCGAAGGACAAGACGCGGGCCCGATACCCGGCCTGCGCCACCGCGCGCACCAGGGCCTGGGCGTCCACTTCGGGCCGGGCGTGCACCTCGGCCCGCCCCGCCTGCCAGCCCGGCACATGCACCTGCTGCACGCCGGGCACCTGCTGCAACGCCTCGGTCACATGCCGGGCGCAGCCATCGCAGGTCATGCCCTCGATGGCCAAATGAAACACGCGTACTTCGGACATGGCACCACCTCCAGGGCGTGGGCCCAGGCGCGCCAAGAGGACTCAGGGCGCGTTGGGCTCGGGGGCGCGGTTGTAATTGGCGACCACGAAGGCCTCGAGCATGGCCGGATCGGCCTCCGTGAGCGTCAGACGGCGCCCCCACGAAGTCAACACCAGCGGGGCTTCCAACCCCGCCGCAGGGAAGGCAATCAACTTGCGCTCCGGCCGGGCCTGTAAGAAGTCCCGCAGGTCGGCCTTCAGCCGCTCGCAGGCCGCGGCCTCCAGTTGCGAACAATCATACCAAAAAAGGATATAGCCATGTTCCAGGTTGTGGGTCAAATACCCCTCGGGGAAGAGCATTTGCTGCCGGGCGTCTTCATCGTAGAAGCCGGGCTGCAGGCTGCTGGGATAGTGCTCGCCCGACGAGGGCGGCTCCGACGCGTAGGTGGGCGGCACGCCTTCGGGGATGTGCTTGCCGGGCTCGATGGGCACGGCCTCGCCCACCTCGGGGGCTGCCTCGGGCCCCGGCCCCGAGCCGCGCCCGCGCGCCCGCACCAACACCACCAACACGGCCAGCAACAACAAGCCCCCGCCCAACACGACACCAGGGCGATTCCAAAGCGCGCGGGCACGACCGCGCCACTTTGACCGGGCACGCGACCCAAGACGACCCATACGACACCTCCCAGGGCGACCGAGGATAGCGGACCGGACGCGTCGGCGCAGCGCCGGACGCGTCCGCTGCCCTTTCACCCTACCCCCGTCGGGCGGGCTCGCCCAGCGCCATTTCGCCCACTCCGAGGCCGCCATATGGCCTATGGCCCAAAAACACACCGGCCGCCGGGACAGCCCCGACGGCCGGCACAGGTGGCATTCGCCCGGCTCAGCACTCGCTGTAGCCGCACGAATAGCACTTGGCGCAGCCTTCCTCGTAAATCAGGGTGGCCTGCCCGCACTCAGGGCACAGGTGCCCGGCCTGCACGAAGGCCTTGGTCATCGGCGCCGCGGCCTCCGCGCCGTTGGCCCCGGCTGCGTCCTCCGCCAGGGGCAGGGGCGGCGACGGCGCGGCCTCCGCGGACGCGGCGCGGTCGCCGTTACCGGCCATGCGCTCGCGGTAGTCCAGCAGGTACTTCTCCAGCGCGTAGCCCACGCCGTCGGGCAGCGAGCGAATGCGATACGGGCCGAAGCCCAGTGGTCGGTCGCCGCCAATGCCGCGCAATTGCCGGATGATTTCTTCCAGGCGCTCGATGGGCTTGACGGGCGAGGTCAGGCGCAAGATGTAGGAGATGAGGCGACCGATGGCCTCCGAGATGGCCGCGGTCTCCGACCCGGCCTTGGCCGTGTTGATAAAGACCTCGAAAGGCTGGTCGCCGCCGTTCTCGTTGATGGTGACGAACGCCTTGCCCAAGGGCGTGTTCACCTGGAAGGTGAAGCCTTTGAGCACCTCGGGCCGGGGTTTCTTGAACTCGGGCCAGAGTTGGGGTTGCGTCACGGCTACCTCCTCCTGGGTGGGGGATGGGGCTCCGCTGGAGGCCGGCGCGGTCGTGGTGGCCGCGGCCTCGCCCCCTGCCTCGGCCGCCGCGGGCACGGCCTGGGCCGGGGCGGGTTCCTGCGCCGCGGGAGCCTTGGCCGCGTCCTTTCCCTTGGCCGTGGCTTTGGTTTCCAGCACCACGGTTTCGCGTGAGCCGGTCACATACACCGTCAGCCCTTTGATGCCCAACTTCCAGGCCAGCATGAAGGCATTGGCCACATCGTCCACCGTGGCGTCCGCGGGGAAGTTGATGGTCTTGGAGATGCTGTTGTCCACGAACACCTGCAACGCGGCCTGCATGCGCACATGCTCTTCCGCGGTCACATCCTGGGCCACCACGAAGGTGTTGCGCAGCCAGTCGGGCAATTCGCCCGGATAGTTCTGGATGGTGCCATACTCCAGCACGTGCTGGATGACGGCCTCTTTGGCCTCCGCGTCCAGGTCGGTCGCGTCCAGGGCGCGCATGAAGAGCGGGCTCACATACCGCAGGCGGATGCGCTGGCCGTCCTCGTCGTTGACATAGCGGTAGTAGGCCAGGGCGAACACGGGTTCGCAGCCGTAGCCCTCCACGCCCGACACGGTCGAGATGGTGCCCGTCGGCGCGATGGTCAGTTGGGCCGCGTTGCGAATGCCATGCCGACGCAGGCCCTCGACGATGGCGTCCCAGTCCAGCGCGGGGCGTCCCCAGTCCATGCTGGGGCGGCCGTCCAGCCAGTCGGGCCAGGTGGGCGGCGTCCAGGTGAGGTGCTTGGGGTCATAGATGCTGCCCCGAATGCCGGGGAAGGGGCCGCGCTCGCGGGCCAGTTCGATGCTGGTGCGCATGGCATGATAGCGGATGAACTCCATGATTTGCGCCGCGAAGTCCTGCGCCGCGCGCGAGCCATATCGCACCCGGTTGAGGTACATCAAGTCGGCCAGGCCCTTGATGCCCAGGCCAATACGCCGGTTGTGGTGGGCGGCTTCTTTGAGTTGGGGCACCGCGGGCACATACGCGTTGGCCTGCACCACATCGTCCAAAAAGCGCACCGCGCGTTCCACCGTGCGCTGCAACTTGTCCCAGTCTACGCCGCCCTCGGGCGTGGCGTGCTGGGCCAGGTTGATGGAGCCTAAGCAGCAGTTCTCGTAGGGCCCCAACCATTGTTCACCGCAGTTGTGGCACACCAGGCCGTTGGCAATCAGGCTGTGGGTTTCGGGCTCTTCCAGGTCATAGACATCCGCGTAGCCGGCCGGTTCGATGCTTTCGATTTCGTCCTCAAAAGTCTCCCGGTAAGGGCCGCGGGTTTGGCTTTCCACATAGGCCATGAGCCGGGCCTGCTTCGCGGGGTCGGCGAAACCGATGGTGTGGGCAAAACGGTCCCGATTTTCCCGGCCAATGACCAGTTCGTACTGGGCCGCCACTTGATAGCGCCGAGAGCCCCCATGCCCGTCGGGCAGCCAGGCCGTCCCCGCGGCCCGCCGCGCATAAAGGCGAGAGACGATGCCGAAGTTGAGCAACAGCAACTGCACATCTTCCAACAAAGCCCGCGAGGAACTCGCCAGGCGCACGGTGGCGTCGCGCTTGGCAGGATTCACCTGCACCGTGCCATCGGCGCCGAAAAGCCCCTGCAAGAAGCCAACCACCGCTTCACGGGGCGCGCGCCAGATGGATTCCGGCACCCGCTTCTGGGGCGAAGGCACGGCCAGCACCCCCAGCGAGGCGAAGAATTCGTAAGGCGCACGGCCATAGGTCACCTGATAGTGCGACCCCCGATGCGCCACATGGCCGGGGCCAAACCAGGTTTGCAGCCAGCCGTGGATTTGTTCCAACTCCGCGGCCGTGCGGATGGCCCACCCCACAGGCGAATGACTTGCGGGGCTCAGCCAGCCGTCGCCCACCAGGTAGCCCAACACCACGCCTAATTCACGCGACCATTCTTGCGGCAGGTTCGCATACTGGGCTGCGAAATCGCGGCGCTGCACCCGATGGCCGCTGCGCCAGTCCCCGGCCAAGGCCATTGCGCCCACGGCCTCGGCCACCTGCGCCTGGTTGGGCAGGCGATAGTCCTGGCTCCACCCCCCTTCGCCCGATTGCAGCAAAATGCGGTCGCCGGGGCGCAAGTCTTGCAACTCCCGGTAGCCCCGGTCGGGGGTCAGGAAGGGATGGTCCGCGGTGGCCGTCACCGTATAGCCCTTGCGGGTGCGCAGACGAAAGACGGGGACATGCTCGCGGGTCTTGAACGCACGGACGCCCGAGCGCAAACGCGTACCCAGGTACTTACCGGCCACGCCTACGCCGCCCAAGGGCGCGCGATTGTCGGTCACGATGGCGAAGGACTCACCCAAAGCCGCCAATTCTGCAATGGGAATCAGCCCGCGCGCGGTGGCAATGCGGGTGTCGCCCACGAAACACGGGTTTGTCGCCTCCAGGCGATATTGGTGCGGCACGGGGTTGTCCCGATTGGCCGTGTCCAGGAACAGCATACCCGGCTCGCCGTTGTGATGGGCCTGCTGCACGATTTTGGCGAACAGGTCGCGGGCCCGCACCTTCTTGTACACCTTGATGGGCACGCCCTGCTCGACGGCGTCTTCCAAAGTGCCGTCGAAAGTCTCGTATTCAGGCGCCAGCACATCGGGGAAGACCAACGCCCACTCTTCGTCGTTCTCCACGGCCCGCATGAACGCGTCGGTCACGCCCACCGAGATGTTGAAGTTGGTGATGGCGTTCTCGTCGGTCTTGCAGGTGATGAAATCTTCGATGTCGGGATGGTCCACCCGCAGCACG
>WGAK01000131.1 GCA_015494815.1 Anaerolineales bacterium
CAATCTTGGTGTTCGCGTCCACGGTGATGGTCTGGCCGTTCACGACCCACTGGTTGCCGTCCATGCTTTCGACGGTGCCGGTGATTTCCACCTTTTGGCCGTCGTGCTGGCCGTCGCCGTTATCGTCGCTGCCGTCCGCGTGGTCTGCCCGCTCGATTTCGTGGGCCACCAGCGAGCCATCGGCCGCGGGGAAGGCCTTGACCTTGACGGTGTCGCCCACCTGAATGCCGGGCTCGATTTGCGTCGTCACATCAATGGCGATGGTCTGACCATCCACGACCCACTGGTCGCTGTCCATGCTTTCCACCACGCCCGTGAATTCCACATAAGCGCCGGGCGTGCCGTGCGGCTCGGGCGTGCCCGAGGGTTCGGGCTCGGGCGTGCCCGTGGGCGTGGGCTGGGTTGGCGCACCCGGCACAGGGTGTTCGAGCACGGCCTGGGCTTCTTCCATCACGGCGTTCATTTGTTGCGCCACTTCGGGCGCGGGCGCTTGCTGCATCAGTTCCTGGGCCGCGGCCAGGTGCTGCTCCAGATTCTGCGCGGCTTCGGCCACGGCCGCGGTGTTGCCCTGTTGGGCCAGCGCCTGGATTTCGGCCACCCGCTCTTCCGCAAAGCGCAAATGCAGTTGCGCCTGGGTTTGGGGGTCGCGGGCCAGGGCCAGTTGAATCTTCTCCACGGTCAAATCTACGGCGTACAGGGCGTCGCCCGGTACGGCCTGGTCGGCGGCGTACACCGTGGCCGCGGTGCCGCCGGTCAACACGGCGAGGGCTAAAACAAGGGCTGCTATCAAGGGCATGGCTGGTACCTCCTGCCAGAATTTGGGGATTGTGTGCCCTTTAA
Source organism: Anaerolineales bacterium (assembly GCA_015494815.1). Lineage (GTDB taxonomy): Bacteria > Chloroflexota > Anaerolineae > Anaerolineales > DRMV01 > JAADEN01. The sequence goes on from WGAK01000131.1 coordinate 841, forward strand.
GACGCCGCCATGCCCCCAGCGATACGGGCAAAATGCCCAACAGGCGCCGTTTTCGCGCCGGGGGCGGGCCCAGTCGGGCCGCCTCGGCCAGAAAGGCTGCCCGGCCCGCGGCGGCTTTGTCGGGCCGCCGGGGTGGAACCTCGCGCAAAGCCTCCAGGGCCGCGCGCACACGGGGGTCCAAATCCTCAGACATGTTCGGCCTCCAGATGTCGCAATAAAAGGCGCAGCCGCGCCACGGCCCGATGCTGCAAAGCCTTGACCGCGCCGACCGGCTTTTGTAAGGCTTCGGCAATCTCCGCGTTGGACCAGCCCTCGAAGAACTTGAGCGCGATGACCTGCTGCTGGTCCGGGGTGAGATGGCGGAGCACCCGGCGTACCTCCTCGGCTCGCCAGCGTCGCCACGCGGCCTCTTCGGGGCCGGGGTCGTCCGCGGGCAGCACCTGGGTCAGGGGCTCCAGGTCGGCCGTGGGCGTGTCGCGACGAAAGCGGTCCGTAATCCAGTTGTGGGCCACGCGATACAGATACGCCTGCAGCGCGTGACGTGGCCCCTTCCCACGATGCAGCGCGTGCAAGAAGCGCGCAAAAGTCTCGGCCACGCACTCTTCGGCCAGGTCTTCATCGCCCAAGAGCCGCATGGCATAGCGATACAGCCGTGGGCTGTAGGTATCGTAAATGTGGGCCAGGGCCTGCATATCCCAGGCTCGAGCCCGAGCCAAAAGTGTGGCTTCGTCCATCGTCCGTTCCCTGGTACTCTTAAGACGCCGCGCGGACGCTCACGATACGGCCAGCGCGGCCTTTGTCTCGCGCTTCGTCACCGATGAGGCCGGGTGAGAAGCGAGTATAATGCTTCGGGGTGAAGATGCCATGAGAACCGCTGCCCAAGCCGTGTTTACCCTGCTGCGTCATGCCGAATCGGTGGGCAATGCCGAGGGCATTCGGCAGGGCCAGGGTGACCTGCCGCTCACCGAACGCGGCCGGGCCGCCACCCGAGCCCTGGCCCGGCGCTGGCGCGCCGCGGGGGTGACCTTCGACCAGGTGCTCACCAGCCCGCTCCGCCGGGCCGCGGAGACGGCCACCCTGTTGGCCGAGGCCCTGCACTTGCCCGCGCCCGAGGTGCAGCCCCTGCTGATGGAGCGGGACATCGGCACCTTCACCCTGCGCCCGGCCGCGGAGGTGCAGGCCGAAGAGCCGCCCTTCTGGCCGCTCTACGAGCCCGTGGGGGGCACCGGCGAGAGCCTGTGGGATTTGTACCTGCGGGCCGGGCAGGTGGTGGCCCATCTGGCCCAGCGTCCGCCCGGGCGCTACCTGGTCGTCGCCCACGGCATGCTGCTCAACATGCTGCTTCAGGCGCTGTTGGGCATGGCGCCCCAGGCCCATTTCCTGTGGCCGCACTTCATGCTGCCTAACCTGGGCGCGGCCGTGGTGGTGCATTTCGTCCCCCACCATCGTTGGGCCCTGGTGCACCTGGCCGGGCCCGACGCGCTGCCGCCCCTGGGGCGCGTCGCCGCGCAGTGAGGATTGTCCCTTGGCAGGCGCTCGAGGGGGTGATATGCTGGAAAACAGGACATGCGCATAGGTCCAAAATCGCAGTAGGAGGCTCCCGATGAGCGATTATCGAGTGGAAAAGGACTCGTTGGGCGAAGTCCGGGTGCCCGCGAGCGCGTATTGGGGCGCCCAAACCCAGCGGGCCATCGAAAACTTCCCCATTAGCGGCATTCGTTTCCCGCGGGTGTTCATTCGGGCTTTGGGGCTCATCAAATACGCGGCCGCCAAAGTGAACCGCGACCTGGGCCTGCTGGACGACGAGCGCGCCCAGGTCATCATGCGGGCCGCGGAAGAGGTGGCCGCGGGCAAATGGGACGACCACTTCCCGCTGGATATCTTCCAGACGGGCTCGGGCACCAGCACCAACATGAACGCCAACGAGGTCATCGCCAACCGGGCCAACGAGTTGTTGGGGCAGCCCTTGGGCACCCGTTCGCCTGTGCACCCCAACGACCATGTCAACATGGGCCAGTCGTCCAACGATGTCATCCCCACGGCCATTCATGTGGCCGCCTATCTCGAAGTGGACCAGGTGCTGCTGCCCGCGCTGGAGCATTTGCGGGATGTGTTGCGGGCCCGGGCCGAGGATTGGGACCATCTGGTCAAGACCGGCCGCACCCACTTGATGGATGCCATGCCCATCCGCCTGGGCCAGGAGTTCTCGGGCTGGGCGCGGCAAATCGAACTGGGCATCGAGCGCGTGCGGGCCGCGCTGCCCCGGCTGGCCGAACTGGCCATCGGCGGCACCGCGGTGGGCACGGGCATCAACACGCACCCCGAGTTCGGTCGCCGCATGGCCGCGGAATTGAGCCGCCTCACGGGCCTGCCCCTGCGGGAGGCCGTCAATCACTTCGAGGCCCAGTCGGCCCAGGACGCGGCGGTGGAACTGAGCGGCGCGCTGAAGACCGTGGCGGCCAGCCTGATGAAGATGGCCAACGATCTGCGCTGGATGAACAGTGGGCCCATCGCCGGCCTGAGCGAGGTGCGTCTCAAGGCCTTGCAGCCGGGGTCGTCCATCATGCCGGGCAAGGTCAACCCCGTCATCTCCGAGGCCGTGCGCATGGTCGCCGCGCAGGTCTTCGGCAACGATGTGACCATCACCTGGGGCGGCGCGCTGGGCGATTTCCAACTGAATGTCATGCTGCCGGTCATTGCCCACAACCTGCTGCAGTCCATCACCATCTTGGGGAATGCGGCGCGGGTTTTCGCGGACAAGGCCCTCACCGACTTCACCGTCAACGAGGCCCGCATTCGCGAATTGGTGGGCCGCAACCCCATCCTGGGCACCGCGCTCAACCCCATCATCGGTTACGACAAGGCCGCGGAGGTGGTGAAGAAGGCCCTCAAAGAAGGCCGCACGGTCAAGGAAGTGGTGGTCGAAATGGGCCTGCTGAGCCCCGAAGAGGCCGACCAGGTGCTGGACCCGCGGCACCTCACCGAGCCGGGGCTGCGCAAGAAGTAAGCCCTTTGTGGCCGGCGTGACGCCGGAGCAGGTCGAGTTGTTGCATTTGGGGGAAAGCCGGGCGGCTGCGGGCCGCCCGGCTCGCGTTTCAGGCCGAGGCCGCATCGCGCGCGGCCGTGGCCGTGCTGCGCACATTGGCCGCCACCAGCACCAGCCCGGCCGCGAGCAGCATTTCCACCCGATACGCGGCAATGTAGCCCCCCGCGCCGCCGCCAAAACTGGTAGCCACCGCGCCCACGATGGCCC
>WGAK01000132.1 GCA_015494815.1 Anaerolineales bacterium
ATCAGCACCGCGTTGCAAGTCGCCACGCCCGCCCCCTGAGGGAGACCGCCATGGACCTGGATGTCACCCTGTTGGCCCCCGCCCTGGCCGACATGCCCGCGCTGGCGCAAGCCGCCGAAGCCGCAGGGTTCGACACTCTGTGGGTTGGCGAGACCAAACACAACCCCTTTTTGCCCCTGGCCCTGGCCGCGGAGCACACCCAACGCCTGCGTTTGGGCACGGCCGTAGCCATCGCGTTCCCCCGCAGCCCCATGGTGACCGCGCAGGTGGCCTGGGACCTGCAGCGTTACGCGCAGGGGCGCTTCGTGTTGGGTCTGGGCACCCAGGTGCGGGCGCACATTCGCCGTCGCTTCAGCACCCCGTGGGAAGCCCCGGTTGCCAAACTGCGCGATTACATCCAGGCGCTGCGGGCCATCTGGCAGGCCTGGCAGCAGCGCACGCCTTTGCGCTATCGCGGGCGTTTTTACACCTTCACCTTGATGACCGATTTCTTCGACCCCGGCCCCATTGCCCATCCCGACATTCCCATTTACCTGGCGGGGGTCAATCGAGGGCTGGTGCGCCTGGCCGGAGAACTGGCCCAGGGCTTCCATGTGCATCCCTTCCACTCGCCCCGTTATCTGCGGCAGGTCTTCTTGCCCGCGCTGGACGAAGGCTTGCGGGCCGCAGGCCGCTCGCGGGCGCAAGTGCGGCTGGCCAGCACGGTGTTCGTCATCACGGGGAACCGCTCCGCTCGGGCCCGGCTGCGGGAGGAGGTGCGGCGGCAAATTGCCTTTTACGCCAGCACGCCGTCCTACCGGGTGGTGTTGGAAGTGCACGGTTGGGGCGCGGTGGGTGAGCGTCTGTCACGGCTGGCCGCCCGGCAGGCGTGGGATGAAATGCCCGCGCTCATCACCGACGAGATGCTGGCCACCTTCGCGCTGGAGGCCGACGAGGACGCGCTGCCGCAGGCGCTGGTGGCGCGCTACGCGGGCCTGTTGGACCAGGTGGCGCTCTATCTGCCTTTCGACCCGCGAGAAGCGGCCCGTTGGCGGGCCTGGCGCGAGGGCCTGCGCCGCGCGGTGGCCGCGCGTTAGTCCGCCTGGGCGTCGGCCGCGCTGGAGGGGCACCAGGCCCGCAGCGCGCACAGGCGACAGCCGGCGCCCGGCGTGGCGGGGCAAACCCGCCCGTCGTCCCAGCGTTGGAGCCGCCCCTGCCGCACCAGCCAGTCCAGCGCGGCCTGGGTCAGGTCCGGGTCCAGGCCCGTTTGTTGGGCAACGGCCGCGGCGGTCACCGCGCCGGGGGATTGCTGCACCGCGGCCCACACCTTGAGCAGCACCGACCCCGTACCCATCGGGTTCATAGCCCGACCCCCTGGGCGATGTGATAGGTCACCCAGGCCAACCCCCACGCGACGCCGATTTGGTACACCAGCCCGAGCGCGGCCCAGCGCAGGCCGAATTCGTGATACTGCGCGGCCAGGGTCGCCATGCAGGGCACATACAGCAGCACGAAGACCACGAAGGCCAGCGCGGCCGCGGGCGAGAAGTTTTGCCGCAAAGCCGCGGCCAGGCGTCCGTCCGAAGCGGCGGTGGCGCCCACGAAGGCGGGCGCGTCGCGGCCCAGCAGTTGCCGGGCGGCCGCGCGCAGCGTGGCCCACAGACCGGGCCCCAGGTGATGCAGGTCGGCCTGCCAGTCCGCGGCGGTGGGCGGGCCCAACGCGGCCGCGTCGGTCTGGCGTTCGCCCAGGTAAATCTGGCCCATGGTGCTCACCACCACCTCTTTGGCAATCATGCCGGTGACCAGCGCGCCGGCCGCCTCCCAACGGCCAAAGCCCAAGGGCTCTAAGGCCGGGGCCAGGGCCTGGCTCACGCGACCGAAGTAACTGTCCGCGGGGTCGCGCACGCCCCAGGGCAGGTTCATCAGCAGCCACAGCAGCATGGAAATGCCCACGATGACCGTGCCCGCCTGGGTGACGAAGGCCCACACTCGGCGGCGCACCTGGCGGCCGATGACCCGGCCGTTGGGCCAGTGGTAGGGCGGCAACTCCAGCACGAAGGGGGTGGGGGCCTCGGCGGGCAGCAGCACCCGCTGCAGCACCCAGGCCGAAGCCAGCGCCACCACCAGGCCCAAGAGATACAGTCCCCACACCACCCACACGGTGGCCGCGCCGAAGAACGCCAGGCCGAAGATGAGGTATACCGGCAACCGGGCCGAGCACGACACAAAGGGGATGACCAGCGCAGTCACCAGGCGGTCGCGGTGCCGTTCCAGGGTGCGGGTGGCGTACACTGCGGGTACATTGCAGCCCAGCCCCAGTAGCAAGGGCAAGAAGGCCTTGCCGTGCAGGCCAAAGACCCGCATGGCCCGGTCCATGACGAACGCGACCCGCGCCATGTAGCCGCTGTCTTCGAGCCAGGCCAGGAAGAGGTACAGCAGGGTCAGGCCGGGCAAGAAGGTCATCATGCTGCCTACCCCGGCCAGCACCCCGTCCACCAGCAGCGCGCGCACGCCGTAGGGCGCGTGGACCTGGTGCAGCAGCCACAGCAGCGCGTGCCGTATGGGGCCCTGGAACAGCCCTTCGGTCCAGGTGATGAAGGGGTCGGCCACGTTGACCACCAGGTGGAAGACGAACAGCATGACCAGGAAGAAGAGGGGCAGGCCCAGCCAGCGGTGGGTCACCACCCGGTCCACGGCCTGGGAGAGGGCAAACCGGGCCGGCCCGCGCGCGGTGACGGTGGCGCGCAGCACGCCCTGCACCCAGCCGTAGCGCGCGTCGGCCACCAGCAGGGCGGGGTCTTCGTCCCACTCGCGACGATAGGCCGCGACGCGCGCCTGCACCTGGGCGGTCAGGGCCGCGGCCTGCTCGGGCGGCAGCAGCACGGCCAGCAAGTCGGTCTGGCCTTCGAGCATTTTCAGGGCCAGCCCGCGCAGCCGCGCCGGGGGAAGGTCGGGCAGGGCATCGTGCAGCAGGGCCTGCACCTCGGCCGCGGCCTGCTCGATGCGCGCGGGATAGCGCGGCGCGCGGCCCGGTTGCGGCCCCTGGCGCAGCCATTGCCCCAGCCGCTCTTGCAGCAAGGCCGTGCCGCGCGGGTCCCGAGCCACGGTGGGCACCACGGGCACCCCCAGCAGCGCCTCCAACTGCGCTACATCCAGGCGAATGCCCTCCCGCCGGGCGACATCCCACATGTTGAGCACCACGAACGTGGGCAGACCCAGTTCGAGCACTTCCGCGGTCAGGTACAGATGGCGGCCCAGGTGCGACGCGTCCACCACATTGAGCACCGCGTCGAAGGGCATGGTGAGCAGCGCGTCCCGGGCCAGGCGCTCCTCGGGCGACAGCGCGGCCAGGCTGTAAGTGCCGGGCAAATCCACGACCCGCACCGCAAAGCCGGGACCGGGCCACAGGCCTTCCTGATAGGCCACGGTCTTGCCCGGCCAGTTGCCCACATGTTGCTCTTGCCCCGTGAGCGCGTTGAACACGCTGGTCTTGCCCGCGTTGGGATTGCCCACCAGGGCCACGGTCCAGGTCGCGGCGGTGACGGTGGACGGGGGCGTGACCGAGGTACATTTGGGGCACGGCATGACCGTGGAGCCGACGGTGCTCATGGCCCACCCTCGGCGGGGGAAGATGGCGTTGCGGCCAGGGGACGCACCCAAATCTGCCGGGCGGTGCGCCGACGCAGCGCCAGCCAGGTGTCGTGCACCCGATACTGCACGGGGTCGCCCAGCGGCGCGGTGTGCTCCACATAGACCCGGGCCCCGGGCACGAAGCCCAGCGCGTACAACCGCCGGCGCCATTGCGGCGGCCCTTGCACGCGCACGATTTCGGCCCAGCGCCCAGGCGGCAGGTCACCCAGGCGGGTCAGTGGTGGCGATGAAGATGAGACGGGGGACATGGTCATGATGGCGTTGACTCACAGGGGGAATTTAGTAGAATCTCTTTTAGTTTATCACCCCGCGTGTGCGCGTCAAGCCTCGCGGGCGGGATGTGAGCAATGTCAGAGGTTTCGGCCGCGAAAGGCCGTGGTCGAAGCGGCTTTCGTTTTGCGAAAATCGTGATTGTGGCTATAATGGAAGCACAGCCTGAACCGCGGTTGCGGGCAACTTCAAGGAGCAACATGACCCGGCAAGTGTGGACACCCCAAACCCTGTATCGTGCGGTCGAGCGCCGTCTGCCGCGCGTGAGCAAGCCGGCCCGTTACACCGGCGGCGAACTCAACCAGGTGGTCAAAGATTGGGACCAGGTCGCCGTGCGCGTGGCGCTGGTCTTCCCCGACATTTACGACATCGGCATGTCCAACCTGGCGCTGGCCGTGTTGTACGACCAAATCAACCGCCGCGCCGATGCCCTGGCCGAGCGGGTCTTCGCCCCTTGGGTGGACATGGAGGATGAACTGCGGCAGGCCGGCCTGCCTTTGTATTCCTTGGAGACCAGGCACCCCCTGGCGGACTTCGACATCGTGGGCATCACGCTGCCCTACGAGACGCTGTTCACCAACGCGCTGAACGTGCTGGACCTGGGCGGTATTCCGGTGTGGAGTGCCGAACGCACCACGGCCCACCCCCTGGTCATCGCCGGTGGGCATGCGGTGTTCAACCCCGAGCCGATGGCCCCGTTCATTGACGCGTTCGTCATCGGCGAAGGCGAAGAGGTCATCCACGAAATCGTGGAGGTCTACAAGACCTGGAAGGCCGAGGGCGCGAGCCGCGAGACCTTGCTCTACCGCCTCTCGCGGCTGTGGGGGGTATATGTGCCCGCGTTCTACCGGCCCACCTACGACGAGCAAGGCGTGTTCGCCGGCATCGAGAAGGTGGTGGACGACGCGCCGCTGCCCGTGGTGAAGCGCATCGTGCCCAAGTTGCCGCCGCCACCCACCCATTTCGTCGTGCCGTATATCAGCACCGTGCACCAGCGGCTGCCCATCGAAATCACCCGGGGCTGCACGCGCGGCTGCCGCTTTTGCCACGCGGGCATGGTCACCCGCCCCGTGCGCGAGCGGCCTGTGGACGAAATCCTGGCCGCCATCGAGACCGGCCTGGCGGCCACGGGCTTCGACGAGGTCGGCCTGCTTTCCCTGTCCTCGTCCGACTATACCCATATCTTGCCTTTGGTGCAGGCCGTGGTGCGGCGCTTCGGCTCCCGGCGCATCGCCATCTCGCTGCCCTCGCTGCGCATCGAGACCTTTTCGGTGGACCTGATGGAAGCCCTGGGCCCGACCCGGCGGCGCGGCTTCACCCTGGCGCCCGAAGCCGCCACCGAGCGCATGCGCGAAATCATCAACAAGCCCGTGAGCACCGCGCAATTGCTGGAGACCGCGCGCGCCATCTATGCCCGGGGCTGGACCACCATCAAACTGTACTTCATGATAGGCCACCCCTCCGAGACCCTGGACGACGTGCGGGCCATCGCGGACCTGGCCAAGGCCGTGCTGCGCGAGGGCCGGCGTATCCTGGGCGGACGGGCCAAAGTGCACATCGGCGTGAGCACCTTCGTGCCCAAGCCGCACACGCCCTTCCAGTGGGTTCCCGCGGACCGGGTGGCCACCATCGAGGCCAAGCAGGCTTTGCTGCGGAACGAAATTCGCGGCCGGGGCCTGAAGTTGAACCTCAACGACCCGCGCGAGACCATGCTCGAAGCCTGGCTCAGCCGGGGCGACCGCCGCCTGGCCCGGGTGATTTACCGCGCCTGGCAGCAAGGCGCCAAATTCGACGCCTGGAACGACCACCTGGCCTACGAGGCCTGGCTGGAGGCTTTCGCGGCCGAGGGCCTGGACCCGGCCTTCTATGTGCACCGCCCCCGGCTCATTGACGAGCCCTTCCCGTGGGACCACATCAGCATCGCGGTGACCAAGCAATACCTGGCCCAGGACTACCTGTGGAGCCAGCAACGCAAGACCCGCGTGGACTGCCGCCGGCGTTGCTTCGCGTGCGGCATCCTGCCCACCTTCGCCGGCATACGCCACCGGCATCCCGGCGAGGTGTGGAAGTGCCCCGAGGTCAAGCGCCCGCCGCGACGCAAGGATGTGTTCCTGCCCCTGCGCGAACTGGCCGTGCAGGCCGACTGACCCCGGCCTTGTGATACAATGCAGCCGCGGTCGCAAGGCCGCGGCTGCGCGCGTGTGAGGTGACGATGGACCCGGGCCGACGCCGACGCTGGCTCGTCTTCCTCTTGAGCATCCTGGTGGGCCTGGCCGGTGGCTTGTATTACGGCTGGGAAGTACGCCCTGTGCGCTATGTGGACACCACCCCCGACACCCTGCGCCAAGACTACAAAACCGACTTCGTGCTCATGGTGGCCGAGGCCTGGGAAGCCACGGGCGATGTGAGCCTGGCCCGGCGCTACCTTGCGTTGCTGGGGGAAGACCCTGCGGCCCAGGTGCGGCAGGCATTGGACTACGCGGTCCAGGTCGGCTATAGCCCCGCGGATTTGCATCGCCTGCGCACCCTGCTCCAGGCCGTGCAGCAGGCCACGCCGGAGGCCGCGCCATGACCCCCCGTCCCCGCGGCCGCACCGTGGCTCGCCGCCGCGCGCGCCCCCCGCGGCGGGGCCACGGGTATGTGCTCACCGGCCTGCTGGTGGGCTTTGGCCTGGGGTTGCTCATCGCCTGGGTGCTGGCGCCGGTGCGCTATACCGACACCGCGCCCGACCGCTTGCGCGCGGACTTCAAGGACGCGTACCGGGCGCTTATCGCGCTGGCCTACTGGGGCAATCCCGACCTGGTGCGGGCCCAGTCACGGCTGGCGCTGCTGGGCGACCCCAACCCGGCCCAGGCGCTTGCCGTGCAGGCGCAGCAGGCCCAGGCCCAGGGCGCGCGCGCGTACGAAGTGGAGGCGTTGCGCCGGCTGGCTGCGGACCTGAGCCGGGCCGCGGGCGCGCGGCTGCCGACCCCGCCGCCGTCCACGCCCACGCCCACGGTGGCCTCCGGCGTCACGCCGCCCGCGGGTACGCCGCCTCCCACGCCCACGCTGGCCGCGGTCTACACCCCTACGCCCAGCCCGACCCCC
>WGAK01000133.1 GCA_015494815.1 Anaerolineales bacterium
ACCCTGCCCCACGCGCTCATTCTGGCCGACCCGCGCATGCACCTGGCCCTGGTGCCCCTGGTGGCCGTGGCCGCGGTCTGGACCGTGGCCTATCGCGCGCGGTGGCGCGCGGTCGAGGCCACCCCGCGCGGTCGGTGGCGCGCCTGGGCCGGACGGGCCGCGCAGGCCGTGCTGCTGGCCGCCTGGGCCGCAGGCATCTGGGCGCAGCGGGCGCGCTGGCGCGTGCTACTGGGCCCACGCGGGCACGAGGCCCACTTCGACTACTGAGCCGCGGTACAATGGGGCTCTGCCGCGACCCCGTCATTCCCTTCGGAGGCACGCCATGAGGCCACACGACGCGCCCCATGACCTGGACCATCTCTTCCGCCGCGTATCACCGCGCGTGGGCCGCATTCTGGACCAGGCCCTGGCCGACCGCGCCATCACCCCCGCGCAGGCCGAAACCCTCTTCCACGCACAGGGGCTCGACCTGCTGGCCCTGCTGGCCGTGGCCGACGAACTGCGCCGCCGGGCCGTGGGCGAAGTGGTCACTTATGTGGTCACGCGCAACATCAACTTCACCAATGTGTGCTACATCGGCTGCCGTTTTTGTGCGTTCGGCAAGCCGGCCCGCTCGCCCGAAGCGTACACCCTGAGCCTGGACGACATCGCCGCGCGCGCCCGCGAGGCCGTGGCCTGGGGCGCCACCGAGGTGTGCCTGCAAGGTGGGCTCAACCCGCACCAGCCGCCCAGCATCTACGAAGACATCGTGCACACCATCAAAGCAGCCGCGCCCGAACTGCACATCCACGCGTTCTCCCCCTTCGAGATTTGGTGGGGCAGCCGGCGTCTGGGTATCTCGGAAGAGACTTTCTTGCGGCGCCTCAAAGACGCGGGCCTGGGCAGCATTCCGGGCACCGCGGCCGAGATTCTGGTGCCCGAAATCCGCCAGCGCCTGACCCGCAACAAACTCTCGCGCGACGACTGGGTGCGCATCGTGACCACCGCGCATCGGGTGGGGCTGCCCAGCACGGCCACCATCATGTACGGCCACATTGACGGCCCCGCGCACTGGGCCGCGCATCTCGACTTGCTGCGCCGCATTCAGGCCGAAACCGGCGGCTTCACCGAGTTCGTGCCCTTAGGCTTCATCCACGAAAACACCCGTCTTTACCGCGAAGACGGCGCGCGCCCCGGTCCCACGGGCATGGAAGACCTGAAAATGCACGCGGTGGCGCGGCTCATGCTGCAACACCACATCGCCAACATCCAGGTATCGTGGGTCAAACTGGGCTACAAGATGGCCCAAATGGCGTTGCAGGCCGGGGCCAACGACTTCGGCGGCACCCTGTTCGAGGAGAGCATCAGCCGGGCCGCGGGCGAAACCCAGGGCACCCACACCACGCCCGAGACCTTCCGGCGGCTGATTCGCGACCTGGGCCGGGTGCCGCAAGAGCGCGACACCCTCTACCGCGCCGTGCAGCGGACGCCCGACGCGCCACCCGCGCCGCAGTTGTGGCAGCCCCCCCTGGTGCGGCAGGCGGCCACGGGGGTGGGGGAAGGGCTCCGCGTCCGGCCCGCGCCGGCTTGAACCCCGCGCGACTATTCGCCGCGCAGGTGCCGGGCCGCGCCCTCGGCCGCGGCGCGAATCAAGATGGACGCGCCCTCCTGCAGCAAACCGCCCACCCGGCTCAGGGCCCGCTGCAAGGCCTGCATCTCGCCGCGCTTGAGCAGGCCCTGCCACTCCTGCGCGGCCAGCCATGCGGCCACATCCACCCCCTCGGGTCGCAGCGCGCGCGTCAGGGTGTCGGCCAGGTACCACACCAGCACCTCGGCCTGGGGCGCGTAGCCCACCGCGCGGTCGGCCGCGGGATAGACGAAGCCCCACTGCTCCAACTTGCGCAGTTCGGGCGCCAGGTGAGGCAAATCGCGCAGCAGGGCGTGGATGTCGAAGGCCCGGCCGTTGGGCAACTGCGCGGCCATCGCCTCCAGCCCGACCAGGGTGAAGGCCATCTGCATGTACGGCGTCCACGACATCCAGATGTCTTGCAGCAGCGACTCGGCCACGCTGCCGAAGAACTCCCGCGCGGCCCGCTCCCGGCGGCCCAGAGGGCCGGTCTCGTCCTCGTACATGTCCCACAGATAATACGCCGCGGCTTGCAGCAGATACGGGTGCCGCCCCGCGATGCGCTTGACGAAGGCCCGGTCCGCGGGGTCCAACCGGTCGCGACCTCGGGCCAGCAGGGCGTCCACGGCCTTGCGCGGCAGCGGGCGCAGGGTGATTTCGGACGCGAAGTTGAAATAGGGCGAGCCCAGCGCGAATTCCCGGGTGCGCTGGTTGAGTTCCGCGGCCGAGCGCCGGGACGAGAGCAGCAAGGAAAACGACGGAAAGCGCGAGGCCAGCGAGCGCAAAATGCCGTAGAACCGTCCTTGATGCAGGCCCGGCTCGTGCAGCAGCGCCTCGAATTCATCCACCGCCAACACCAGGCGCACAGCGCGGGCCTCGGCCTGCTCGAACAGGGTCTCCAAAGCCGAGATATCGTCGGCCGCGGCCAGGGCCGCGCGCAAAGCCGCCTGCAGGTCGGGCTCGGCTTCGGCCAGAGGTTCCAGGGCTTCGTGCCAGAAGCGGGCCGTATCCCACCCGGCCATGGTGTAGGCGTCGAGATAGTGAAAACACAGCCGCCAGCCGCCCTCCGCGGCCCACTGGGGGAGCACATCCTCGACGCGCAACAACAACGAGGTCTTGCCCATGCCCGGCGCGGCGGTCACGATGGCCGAAGCGCCGCGGCGCACCCGGTCGCGCACCCGCCGCAGGGCCCGCTCCCGGTCGAGGAAGTCCGCATCCCGCACAGGGTCGCCAAACACGAAAGGATTGCTCATACCGCGCTCCTGCTGGTGGAGAATCGCCGCTTCACGGCTGCTGGGGCCTGGCACACCGAAAGCCGATATAGCCGCGCTGCGTGTCGGGAGACGCGCTGCTGCGATTGGCCACCCGCAGCGCGTCCGCACCGTCAATGCGGCTGCCGCCGCGCAACACTCGCCCGAGGCCGTCGGGCGGGCCCAGGGGGTTCTCATCCGGCGACTGGGCGTAGAAATCGGGCCGATACCAGTCCAGCACCCATTCCCACACATTCCCGGCCAGGTCATACAGGCCATAGCCGTTGGGGCCGTAAGTCATCACCGGGGCCAGGTTCGAGCCGCAGGTCCGAAAGCGCGCGCCGTTGACCGCGCCCGGGGTGCAGCCGGGCGCCTCGTCCCCCCAGGGGAAGGTCCGGCCCTCCAGACCGCCGCGCGCCGCGTACTCCCATTCGGCCTCGGTGGGCAGGCGCGCGCCCATCCATTGGCAATAGGTCTGGGCGTCGTACCACGACACATACACCACCGGATAGTCGTCGTAGCGCGCGTCCGCGTAGAAATCCGTCACCGCGGGGGGTTCGCACACCCGGGCCTCCACGCACAGGCGATACATGGCGTTGGTGACCTCGTGGCGGTCCATCCAGAAACCGGCCACGCGCACCGTGTGCACCGGCCGCTCGTCGGCATCGCCGTGCGTGCTGCCCATGGCGAACGCGCCGCCGGGGATGTATTGCATGACCATGCGGTCCCCGGGGCGGACCCAGGTCGCGCCCACGCCCAAGGTCGCGGTAGGGGTGAGGGTGGCGGTCGGCGTGGGCGTAGGCGTGCCCGTGGGCGAGGCCGTCGGCGTGGGGGCCACAGCCTGCGCCGCGGCGGTCGCGGTGGCGCGGGGGGACGGGCTCCGCACGGGGCCCGGCGGCGTCGCGACGGTAGGGCTGCTCCCCCGCAGCACGAGCCGGATGGGCCCGCGGCCCTGGCTCGCGTACCAGCCCAGGCCGGCCAACAGTGCGGCCAACAGCACCAGCAGCGTCAGCACCCGCGTCCGCCGCGCGCCGCGCGACGGACGCGCCCCCTGCTGCTGGCGCACGGCCTGCGCCAACAAATCCACCGCCCACACGCCCTTTTCCGCGTAGTCGGGGCGGCGGGCCACCACCCACTGCAGCGCCTCCACGGCCTGCGCCCATTGCCCCGCGGCCAAAGCCTCGCGGCCCTGGGCGAATTGCGCGGCCAGGTGGGCCTGCTCGTCCAGGCGGGCCTGCAGCGCGTCGCGGGCCACGCGCACGTCCGCGTCGTCGGGCAACAGGTCCAGCACGCGGTCGTACCAGGCCAGGCGCTCGTGGTCCGTGGCCGCCTCGTCGGCACGCTTGAGGTAGATTTGCTTGAGGCGGTAGCGCGCCCGGCCCGGCGCGAGTTCGGCCAAGCGCTCCAGATAACGCTGGGCCTGCTCCAGGTCTCCCTGGGCCAGGCACACCTCGGCCAACAGTTCCAGCGCGCCCATGTGCGACGGGTTCAGGTCCAGGGCCTGGCGGAGCAAATCGCGGGCCTGGGACCATTGCTCTTGTTCGTACAGGCCGCGCGCGGCCTGATAGAGGCTGTCGGCCACAGGGTTGAGGCGGTCCAACTCGTCCTGAGTGCGGCCCAGGGGCTTGTTTTCCGCAATCCAACGGCGCAGCAAAGCCACCCGAAAGCGGTAGCCGCCCTCCACCGGGGCCAGGATGTCCCAGGTTTGCAGCATGCGGGGCGCGTCTTGAAGTTCGCGGATGAGGATGCGCACGCCGCTTTCGGCCAGGATGCGTTGCAGGTCGTCTTCGGTGACCACGCCCGGCCCGGCCTGCGCCAGGGCCGCGGCCACCACTTTCTCGGCCGGCCCCAGCCCTTCCCACAGCCACACGAACATGTGCTCGCTGCGCTCCAGCGCGCCCGGCACGGCCGCGTCCACATCCGCGGGGGTCACAGGCGAGGGCGCCTCGTGCGCGTCATAGGCCGCGTCCCACACCTCCGCGCACAGGGCCTGGGTCAGATACGGGTGCCCCGAGGCCCAGTCCCACACCCGCGCCACGGCCTCGTCGGTCCAGGTCAGCGAGCCGGTGCGCTCGGACAGCCGCACCAGGGCTTCGGCCTCCTCGGGCTGCAGCAACGAGATGCGGCGATGGGGCAGGTCTTTGAACAGCCCCTGGGCCACAATGTCCAGGTCGGCCAGTGAGCGGCCCAGCACGAAGACGAATTGCAGCCGGGCCGGGTCCACTTCCCGCAATTGTCGCACATAGCCGAAAAAGGCCTGCTTGGCCTGCCGGTCGGCCTCGGGGTCGGCCAGGATGTCGAATTCGTCCATCAGCAGCACCAGCGATTGGCCCTCGGGCAGCGTGTCCAGCACCTGGGGCAACCAGGTGGTGCGAAAAGTCTCGGGCGCGGGGGAATCCAGCGTTGGCGCGGGCTGTTGCAGGGCACGGGCCACGGCTTCGGCCAGGCCCTGCACGATGGCATCCAAAGGGCGGCCCGACCACCCCATCAGGTCGAAATATACGGGCCGATACGGGCCGTGCTCGGGCAGATGCACCTCCAGCCATTGGAGGATGGAGGTCTTGCCGATGCGCCGCTGGCCGAACAAAGTGATGGCGTTCTGGGCGGGATGACGCAAAATATGCAGCACTTCGCGCAGGACATCCGTCCGCCCGACGAAAGCCGGCGTACGCCCAACGGGTTCGCCCGCGATGTAGGGATTGGAGGGCTGGGTCATGCGGTATCCTTGCGGTGCGTGTTGCAACTCGGTGCATCATTATAACCCGCGCCACGGCCCAAATACGCGTTTTCGAGCATTTTCGCGTACAAT
>WGAK01000134.1 GCA_015494815.1 Anaerolineales bacterium
TCCAAGATGGCTCCACCTTTGCCCGCCAGTTGCACGAAGAGGGTGTCCCCGTGAAGTTCGTGGCCCTGCTGGTCGCGCCGCCCGAGCCCGACTTCGCGGAACTGGGTGATGCCGCGGTCGGCATCGTGGGCCCCAGCCAGTGGGAGCCGCAGGCCCAGTACAACCCCGACGCGGCCAAAACCCTGGGCATCGAATGGTTCGGCCCCACCAGCGACGAGTTCGTCAAGGCCTACAAAGACGCCTATGGTGAAGACCCCTCCTATCACTCCGCGGGCGGTTATGCCGCGGGGCTGATTCTCGAGAAGGCCATCCGCATGGCTGACTCCACCGACCCGGCCAAGGTCAAAGAGGCCCTGGATGCGATGGATGTGCTCATCTTCTTCGGCCGCATCAAGTTCGAGACCGCGGCCGAAGCCCACGGCCTGCAAATCGGCCATGAGATGGTCTACATCCAGTGGCAGAAGGACGACCAGGGCAATCTGATGAAGCAGGTCGTCTGGCCTGAAGCCGGTGCCACGGCCGACATCCTCTATCCGAAGCCGTAACCCCGTTGGGAAGTCCGGGCCCGCGCGTCGCGCGGGCCCGGCCGCATCGGGCTTCTGCCCCCTGCAGCACGCTCACCCTGCCACAAGGAGCGCCCATTATGGCGTTGGAATGGACCTCCATCCTGTCGTTTCTCATTGATGGCCTCATGTTGGGGTTCGTCTTCGGCGTGGCGGCCATGGGGTTGACCTTGATTTGGGGCGTCATGGATGTCATCAATCTGGCTCATGGCCCGCTTATCGCCCTGGCCATGTTTGGGGTGTATTTGCTGATGGCCGCTCTGGGCCTGGGCAATCCCTATCCGGCCTTGCTGGTCATCACCCTGCTGGCCCTGCCTGTGGGCATGGGCATCTATTATGTGGCGGTGCACCGGGTCATCAACGCGCCGCACTTGTCGTCCCTGCTGGCCACCTATTCGGTCAACATGATGCTCATGGGCGTGATGAACGCGGTGTTTGGCGGCGCGCCCCGCAACATTGACTTCAGTTTGGGCAGCGTGACCCTGTTCGGCGATATTGTCATCCCGGTGGCGCGGCTGGTGGCCGCTCTGGCCGCAGTGCTTATTGCGGGTGCGCTGTACTTCTTCCTCTATCGGACGCGGTTGGGACGCTATATCCGCGCGGTCACCGACAACCGCGACGCGGCCGAACTGGTGGGCGTGCCCTCGACCACGATTTTGGCCCTGAGTTTTGGCCTGGGGGTGCTGCTGGCCGCGTTTGCGGGCGGGCTCATCGCCACCATTTTCCCCTTCACCATCTTCGACGGCGGCCGCTATGAACTCAAGAGTTTCGTCATCGGCGTGTTGGGCGGCCTGGGCAACCCCATCGGTTCCCTCTTCGGTGGTTTGGTGTTGGGCGTCATCGAGGGGCTGGTGCCCATGTTCTTGGAGACCTCCTGGACGCCCGTCATCGAATTTGCCCTGTTCGTGTTGATTTTGCTGGTCCGGCCCACGGGCTTGTTTGGCGGAAAGTCGTGATAGGGCCGTGGACGAATCTCATCGTGGGAGCGTAGACCATGAGCCGACAAAAACCCTCTCTGCCCCCGGCCCTCCGCCCGGCCGATTTTCGACCCGCCCTGCCGGGACGCCATTGGGCCAACTGGGCCTTGCCTCTGGCGCTGGTGCTGGCCTTAGGTCTCTTCCCCCTGCTGACGGGCAAAGATGTGCACCGTGAGACCATGTTCACCCTGTTGCGGGCCGTGGTCATGGCCGTGAGCCTGAACATCATCCTGGGCTACACGGGCTATGTCAGTTTCGGCCATGTGGTGTTCTTTGGCCTGGGGGGCTATGTGGGCTTTTATCTGGTCGCGGTGCAGGGGCGCACGCTGTGGGAGGCCCTGCTGGCCGGAGGGCTGGCCGCGGGCTTGCTGGCCTGGCTCATCGGCATCGGCATCCTGCGCCTGCGCGGGGCCTACTTTGCGCTGGTGACCATCGGCGTCAACGAGGCCGTCAAGGCGTTCATCCAAAACTTCGACCCCTTTGGCGGACCTCTGGGCCTGACCATGAATTTTTCGGTCTATCAAGCCTATGGCGGCCCGCGCACCATGCTGCAAATGACCTATTACATTCTGGTGGTGCTGGCCGCGCTGGCCGTGCTGCTCAGTTACGCGGTGCGTACCAGCAAGTTCGGCCTGGGGCTGCTGGCCATTCGAGAAGATGAAGACGCGGCCGAAGTCATGGGGGTGGTTACACCCATGGCCAAGACCTGGGCCTTCGTGCTCTCGGCCATCCTCCCCGGCGTGGTGGGCGCGCTGTTCTTCTTCCGCAACGGCTCCATCGAGCCCCACGAGGCCTTCCCCCTGCACCTGTCCATCGAGGCCATCGTGATGGTGATGCTGGGTGGGCAGGGTACCGTGTGGGGGCCTGTGCTGGGCGCGGCCGGTTATCAGGCCATGCGGGCCTTCTTGCTGACCAATCGCTACTTGAAGAACATCCAACTCACCGTGTCGGGCGCGCTGCTGCTGCTCATCGTGCTGTTCATCCCCGCGGGGTTGATTGGCTGGTTACGGCGGCGCTTCCCCGCCAGCCGGAGGGTGCTGCTATGAGCGTGTTGTTGCAAGTGGAGCATGTCACCAAACGGTTTGGCGGTCTGGTGGCCGTCAACGATGTCTCCTTTGAACTGTACGAAGGCGAGATTTTGGGCCTTATCGGGCCCAACGGCGCGGGCAAGACCACGCTGTTCAACTGCATTGACGGCGTGTACACCCCCGAAGAGGGCCGCATCCTCTTCCGCAAGCAAGACATCACGGGCTGGAAGCCGTATGATGTGGCCCGTTTTGGCATGGCCCGCACCCACCAAATCGTGCGCCCGCTGGCCGATTTGACCGTGCGGGAGCACGTGATGGTGGGCGCGGCTTTTGGCGCGCAGAGCATGGGGCTGCGGCAAGCCGCGCGCGTGGCCGACGAAGTGCTGGAGTTCTTGGGCCTGGCCGAGCGGGCCGATTGGCTGGCCGGCAGTCTGAATGTGGCCCAGAAGAAGCGCCTCGAATTGGCCCGCGCCCTGGCCTCGCAGCCTCAGTTGTTGCTGTTGGACGAGGTGCTGGCCGGCCTCAACCCCGCGGAAATCGCCGAGATGGTGGCCACCGTCAAGGCCATTCGCAACCGAGGCATCACCATCATCATGATTGAGCATGTGATGCACGCCATCATGAATGTGTCGGACCGCATTCTGGTGTTGGATTTCGGCCAACTCATCGCCGAGGGGACGCCCAAAGAAATTGCCGCCAACCCCAAGGTCATCGAGGCTTATTTGGGCGACCCCAAACTGGCCGAGCGCCTGATGCAAGGCGGCGAGTAGCCGTCCGGCCATCCTGTCATCGAGGGAAGAATTATGGCCATCTTGGAAGTTCGCCATCTGGAATCTGGCTACGGTGAGGTGCAAATCCTGTGGGGTGTGGACCTGAGCCTGGAGCAAGGCCGCCTGACTGCGTTGGTGGGGGCCAATGGCGCGGGCAAGACCACCCTGCTGCGCACCATCATGGGGCTGATTCGTCCCTGGAAGGGCCAGGTGTTGTTCGAGGGCCGGGATGTCAGCCAACTGCCGCCGCACAAGAAGGCCGACCTGGGCCTGGTGCTGGTGCCCGAGGGCCGGCAATTGTTCACCAGCATGACCGTGCTGGAGAACTTGGAGATGGGCGCGACCCCGCCTCGGGCCCGGCCCCATTTCAAGCGCAATCTGGAACTGGTTTTCGAGATGTTCCCCCGGCTGAAGGAGCGGCAAAACCAAAAGGCCGGCACCATGAGCGGCGGCGAGCGCCAGATGTTGGCCGTGGCTCGGGGGCTCATGGCCGCGCCCAAGGTGCTCATGATTGACGAGATGTCCCTGGGCCTGGCGCCGGTGCTGGTACTGCAACTGTTCGAGAGCCTGAGCAAACTGCGCGAGGTGGGCATCACCACCCTGCTGGTGGAGCAGAATGTGCACATGGCCCTGGCCGTGACCGACTACGCGTATGTGCTGGCCCACGGCAAAGTCGAGTTGCAAGGGCCCTCGCGCGAATTGGCCCGCGACCCCCA
>WGAK01000135.1 GCA_015494815.1 Anaerolineales bacterium
CCCAAGTCGCCGTGGGGTTGGAAGACTTTGGGCAAGAAGACCCGCAAGAACAAGAAGACGGACAAGTTCATCGTCCGGCGCCGTCAGAAGAAGAACAAGCGGAAGTAACCCGGCGGACCGACGCTCAGGAGGTACGGCATGGGCCGTTCGTTGAAAAAAGGGCCGTATGTAGACCCGAAACTGCTGAAGAAAATCGAGGAAATGAACGCCCGCGGCGAGAAGCGGGTCATCAAGACCTGGAGCCGCGACAGCACCATCTTCCCCCAGATGGTGGGGCACACCATCGCGGTGCACGATGGCCGGCGCCATGTGCCCATTTACATCACCGAGAACATGGTGGGGCACAAGTTGGGCGAATTCGCGCCCACCCGCACCTTCCGCGGGCATATCGTCGAAAAGAAGAAAAAGAAGCGATAGTGAGGTTGAGCCATGTTGGATGTTCGGGCATCGGCGCGCTACATTCCCATTGCCCCGCGCAAAGTGCGGCGGGTGGTGAATTTGGTGCGCGGCAAAAGTGTCAACGAGGCCCTGGCCTTGCTGCGCTTTCTGCCGCATCGGGCCGCGCGGCCTGTGTATAAGGTGGTGGCTTCCGCGGTGGCCAATGCCGAAGAAAACTTCGGCCTGCATCGCGACGATTTGGTCATCCACCGCATTTTCGTGGACGAGGGCCCGCGCTGGAAGCGTTATCGGTTCGCCGCCCGCGGGCGGGTGAAGCCCTATCGGCATCGCCTGTCCCACATCACCGTGGTGCTGCGGGAGCGCGAATTGGACTAAGCCCCGGGAGGCCCCAGGGCGCCGACGATTGAGGAGAGCCTTATGGGACGCAAAGTTCATCCCATCGGATTTCGCTTAGGCATCACCAAACCCTGGCAAACCCGCTGGTTTGCGCGGGACAAAAGCACTTATGTGGAGCAGTTGCACCAGGACCGCGAGGTGCGCCGACTGATTCGCCAGATGGCGCCGCGGGCCGGCATCTCGCGCATCGAAATCGAGCGCTTCCCGACCCGGCTCAAGGTGTACATCCAGACGGCTAAGCCGGGCATTCTCATCGGGCGCAAGGGCGAGAACATCAAGCGCATCCGGCGGGCGGTGGAAGGCCTGGTCAAGGGCAAGGGCGGCGTCGAAAAGGTGGAAGTGGACATCAAGGAAGTCAAGGCGCCGGAACTGGATGCCACATTGGTGGCGCGCAACATCGCGGAGCAACTGGAGCGCCGGGTGGCCTATCGCCGGGCCATGAAGCGGGCCATCGAGCAGGCCATGCGTCGGGGCGCGCTGGGCATCAAGATTCAGGTTTCGGGCCGTCTGGCCGGGGCCGAGATGGCCCGCACCGTGTGGTTGCGCGATGGCCGGGTGCCGCTGCAGACCATTCGGGCCGATATTGACTTTGCCAAGGACATCGCCCGCACCACCTACGGCGTCATCGGCGTCAAGGTGTGGATTTACAAAGGCGAAATCTTGCCCGAGAAGAGCGAGGGCGAGGCCGAGGCCCAGCAAGAGAAGGGCGTGTATGTCAGCCGATAGGCTGCGCATCGGCAAGTGGAGAGAAGAGCCATGTTGATGCCAAAGCGACTCAAGTACCGCAAGCAACAGCGCGGCCGTATGCGGGGTAAATCGTACCGCGGGGCCGAGGTGCACTTCGGCGATTATGGCCTCAAGGCCCTGGCCCCGGCCTGGATTACCGCCCGGCAAATCGAAGCCGCGCGGCGGGCCATCGTGCGCACCCTGCGCCGCCGCGGCAAGGTGTGGATTCGCATCTTCCCCGACAAGCCCGTGACCAAGCGCGCGGCCGAGACCCGTCTGGGCGGCGGCAAGGGCAACGTGGAAGATTGGGTGGCCGTGGTCAAGCCCGGGCGCATCATGTTCGAGGTGGGCGGCGTGGCCCCTGAGTTGGCCCGGCGGGCTCTGGAGAAGGCGGCCTACAAACTGCCCATCCCCGTCAAGGTCGTGGCGCGCGAAGGCCTCGAGGACTGATTTCGGGCCTGGCCCCGGATGTTGGAGGACGATATGAAGGCCGCGGAGATTCGCAAACTCTCTACGGAAGACATCATTGAAAAATTGGACGAAGCGCGCGAGCAACTGATGCGCTTGCGCTTTCAGCAGGTCACCGGTGAACTGGTGGACACCAGCCAGTTCCGGAAGACCCGGCGCCTCATCGCCCGCCTGATGACCATTTTGCGCGAGCGGGAGATTGAGGCCGAGCAAAAAGCCAGCGAGGGTGAAGCATGAACCGGCGTAGGCGACTGACGGGCGTTGTGGTTTCCGACAAGATGGAAAAGACGGTGGTGGTGCGGGTCACCCGTACCTTCCGCCACCCGCTGTACCAGAAAGTGGTGCATCGCTCCAAGAAATACAAGGCCCATGACGAACTGGGCGCGCAGGTGGGCGATGTGGTGGTCATCGTCGAGAGCCGCCCCATCTCGAAGACCAAGCGGTGGGTCGTGCAGCAGATTGTGCAGCGGGCCGGTGAGGCCGCGCGCGAGCAGGATGTGGCCGTAGAGGAAGAGGTGGCGGCCCTGGTGGACGAGGAGGCCAGCCCCGCGGCTCCGGCCCCTGAACCCGAGGCCTGACGGGAGAAGGTACCATGGTGCAGCAAGAATCGCGTCTCAAGGTTGCGGACAACACCGGCGCGAAGGAGATTCTGGTCATTCGCGTCCTGGGCGGCTCCACCCGCCGCTATGGCCGCGTGGGCGATGTGGTGGTGGCGACGGTGAAAGTGGCCGCGCCCCACGGCCAGGTCAAGAAGAGCGATGTGGTGCGGGCCGTCATCGTACGCACCAAAAAGGAATGGCGCCGCGCGGATGGGTCGCGCATTCGCTTCGACGACAACGCGGCCGTCATCCTGGCTCCCGATGGCACCAACCCGCGCGGCACCCGCATCTTCGGGCCCGTGGCCCGGGAATTGCGGGAAAAGGGCTTCACCAAAATCGTCTCGTTGGCGCCCGAGGTGCTCTAACTTTCGAACACGGGGCCGCGGCCCCGGCTGGGAGTGGACAAGATGACGCAACCCAAATACAAAATCAAGAAGGGTGACATTGTGGAAGTGCTGACCGGGCGCGACCGGGGCACCCGGGGCGAAGTGGTGCGGGTGTTGACCAAACAGGGCCGGGTGGTGGTCGAAGGCGTCAACCGCCGCAAGCGCCACCAAAAGTCCTACCAGGCCGGCAATCGCACCATCCAGGGCGGCATCATCGAGTTCAACGCGCCCATTCACATCTCCAATGTGATGCTGGTGTGCCCCAAATGCGGCCAGCGCACCCGGGTCGGCATTCGGCGTGACGAAGACGGCACCCGCCATCGGGTGTGCCGCAAGTGCGGGGCCGATATTGACTGACCCCGCTACGACCACCCCTCGCAGCCTGGCCCTACGGACGGAGCCGTCCCCGTAGGTGCCCGTGGAGGAAAGCAATTATGGCGCATTGGCTGAAGGAAAAGTACCAAAACGAGGTGGTGCCGGCCCTCATGGAGGAGTTCGGCTACACCAACCCCATGCAAGTGCCGCGCATCGAAAAGGTCGTGCTCAACATCGGCCTGGGTGAGGCCAAAGAGAACGCCAAGGTGTTGGAGTACGCGCAGCGCGACCTGGCGACCATCGCGGGGCAGAAGCCCATCGTCACCCGGGCACGCAAGAGCATCGCCGGCTTTCGCCTGCGCGAGGGCATGCCCATTGGCGTCAAGGTGACCTTGCGCAAGGACCGCATGTGGGCCTTCTTGGACCGGCTGATGAATGTGGCCTTGCCCCGGGTGCGTGACTTTCGGGGTGTGTCGCCCAACGCCTTTGATGGCCGCGGGAATTACACCCTGGGCCTGCGAGAACAGTTGATTTTCCCAGAGATTGATTACGACAAAATTGACAAGATTCGAGGCCTGGAAGTGACCATCGTGACCACCGCGAAGACCGATGAACCGGCCCGCCGGTTGCTGGCCCTGCTGGGCATGCCCTTCCGGCGGCAGTAGGTCTCAGGCGTAAGGAAGGTAGATGATGACGCGTAAAGCCTTGTTTTACCGCAACCAGCGCAAGAAGTACAAGGTGCAGCATCGCAACCGCTGTCGCATTTGCGGCCGGCCGCGAGGCTACATCCGCCGGTTCGGCGTGTGCCGAATTTGCTTCCGGGAACTGGCCCTGGAAGGCAAAATCCCCGGCGTGAAGAAATCTTCCTGGTAGCGGGTGGAGGTAGAATGATGGCGGTGAACGACCCCATTGCGGACATGCTGACCCGCATTCGCAACGCGATGATGGCCGGCAAAGAGGAAGTGGTGATGCCTTCTTCGAAGATGAAGGAAGCCATCGCGCGCATCTTGAAAGAAGAAGGCTATATCAAGACCTATCGGGTGGAGCAGGGCCGCACGCCGGCGCACAAGAACCTGAAAATCGTGCTCAAGTATGTCGGCTCGCGGCGCCAGCGCCGCCCCGTGATTCGGGGCCTGGAGCGGGTGAGCAAGCCTGGTCGGCGCATCTATGTGGGCCGCAAGCAGTTGCCCTGGGTGAAATCGGGCATGGGCATCGCCATCGTCACCACCCCCAAAGGCGTGATGACCGCGCAGCGGGCCCGCAAACTGGGCGTGGGTGGTGAGGTCATCTGCAAGGTGTGGTGACCCGCGCGGCCCCATACTCGAGGTTCATTGGAGGAAGAGCCGTGTCTCGTATCGGACGCTTACCCATTCGGGTGCCAGAAAATGTGGAGGTCGCGGTCCAGGGCTCCCATGTGAAGGTCAAGGGGCCCAAGGGCGAGTTGGCGTTCACCTTCCCCGCGGCCATGAAGATTACCTTTGACCCCGCGAGCCGGGAACTGCGGGTCGAACGCCCTTCGGACGCCAAGCAGCACAAGGCCTGGCATGGCACCACGCGCGCCGTGCTCAACAACATGGTGGTGGGCGTGTCGCAGGGCTTCGAGAAGGTGCTGGAACTGCACGGCGTGGGCTACCGGGCCGAAGTCAAAGGCAAGAACCTGGTGCTCAGCGTGGGCTTTTCGCACCCGGTGACCGTGGAACCGCCCGAGGGCATCACCTTCGAGGCCGAGCGCAGCCCCAACGCCTACATCATCAAGGTCAAGGGCTACGACAAGGTCTTGGTGGGCCAGGTGGCGGCCAACATCCGCAAGATTCGCCCGGCCGAGCCTTATAAGGGCAAGGGCCTGCGCTACAAGGGCGAGCGCATTCGCCTCAAGGCCGGTAAGGCCGGGCGCTAAGCACGCACGATTCCGCTCCTGCGGACACGAAACCGGGCGTGCCCCGTCCGTGTCCGCCCAAAGGAGGCAAATGGTATGGCCAAGTTCAATCGGCATGTTGCCCGCAAACGGCGTCACATGCGGGTGCGCAAAAAGGTGCACGGCACGGCCGAGCGCCCGCGGCTCAATGTGTTCCGCAGTTTGCAGCACATTTACGCCCAGGTTATTGACGACGAGGCCGGGGTGACCTTGGTGGCCGCGTCCACCATTGACAAAGAACTGCGGGCCCAGATGGCCGGCAAGACCAAGACCGAGCAGGCCCGCCTGGTGGGGCAGAAAGTGGCCGAACGGGCCCTGGCCAAGGGCATTACCCAGGTGGTGTTCGACCGGGGCGGCTATCGTTACTTCGGGCGGGTCAAGGCCCTGGCCGAAGGCGCCCGTGAAGGCGGCCTCACCTTTTAGGCCGAGGCCCCGGCTTCGGATTCCCTGACCTTCGGACGGAGGAAACGGCATGGCGGAAGAGTACAAAGCCTCTCAGGCTTATTCGGAAGAAGAACTGGACGAGCGCACCATCGAAATCGCCCGGGTGGCCAAGGTGGTCAAGGGCGGCCGGCGCTTCTCCTTCCGGGCCACCGTGGTGGTCGGCGACCGCCGCGGCCGGGTCGGCCTGGGCGTGGGCAAGGCCAACGCAGTGCCCGACGCGGTGCGCAAGGCCAGCGAGCGCGCCCGGCGCAACATGAAGAAGATTCACCTCTACCAGACCACCATCCCCCATGAGGTCATCGGTGAGGTGGGCGGCGCGCGGGTGCTGCTCAAGCCCGCTTCGGCCGGTACGGGCGTGATTGCCGCGGGCGGCGTGCGCGCCGTGCTCGAGGCTGCAGGCATCCGGGATGTGCTCACCAAGTCCCTGGGCAGCAACACCCTCATCAATGTGGTGCAGGCGACCATGCAGGCCCTGGAGCAACTGCGGGCCGTGGACGAGGTGGCCAAGGAACGCGGGAAGTCCGTGGAACAGGTCAAGCCTTTCTGGGACCGCCGCCAGCGGAGGACCGCATGAGCAAGGAACGCTATTTGCGCATCACCTTAGTCAAGAGCCCCATTGGGTATTCCAAGCGCCAGAAGGCCACCCTGTACTCCCTGGGGCTGCGCAAGTTGAACCGCACCGTGGAACACAAGGACACGCCCATGATTCGCGGCATGGTGGCCGCGGTGGCGCACCTGGTGCGGGTGGAAGAAGTGGAGCGTTGAGCCGTGGGCGGGCCCGCGCCCGCCGACTGCTGACCGCTGGAGGACGACGGTATGAAATTGCACGATTTGCGACCCAACCCGGGAGCCAAACACCGCAAGAAGCGGGTGGGCCGGGGCATTGCGGCCGGGCAAGGCAAGACCGCGGGGCGGGGCACCAAGGGCCAAAATGCCCGCGCCGGTGGCGGCGTGCGGCCTTACCACGAAGGCGGCAACCTGCCCCTGGTGCGGCGCCTGCCCACCAAGCGCGGGTTCAACCCGCCGCGCCGCACGGTGTATCATGAAATCAACCTCGACCAGGTGGCCCAGCGTTTCGCCGCCGGCGAGGAGGTCACTCCCGAGACCCTGGTGGCCAAGGGCTTGCTGCGCAAGGTGCAGTACCCCATCGTGCTGCTGGGCCGCGGCGACATTGACTTCGCCCTGACCGTGCGGGTGCACCGCGTGAGCCGGGGTGCCCGTGCCAAAATCGAAGCCGCCGGTGGCCAGGTGGAACTGCTCACCTGGTGAACCCTCGCCGAAGGTATCTTCGGGTAGGAGCGTTCGATGAAACGATCCCCGTGGCGCTATCTGTGGACCGCGGCCGACATCCGGCGCAAACTGCTCCTCACGGTGGGCATTTTGCTGATTTACCGCTTCGCGGCGCAAATTCCCGTGCCGGGGGTGGACACGGATGTCATTGCGGCCATCATGAGCGGCCAGGGCGCGGGTGCCGGGTTCCTCAACCTGCTGAACTTCTTGTCCGGCGGTGCGCTGGCCCGGTTCTCCATCCTGTCCATGGGCGTGTATCCGTACATCACGGCCCAGATTATCTTGCAAATTCTGGTGCCCATCGTCCCGGCCCTGCAACGCCGTATGGAAGAGGACCCGCGCGAGGGCCAGAAGTGGATGGAGAAGTGGACCTACATTCTGGCCGTGCCCGTGGCCGCGCTGCAGGCCCTGGGCCAGATTCGGCTGTTCTCCTTCTTCGGCGGCGCGCCGGTCATCCCCAAATTCGGCTTCACGGCTGACACCTGGCTACCCAGCGTGGGCATCATCCTGGGCATGACCGCGGGCACCATGTTCGCCATTTGGCTGGGCGAGTTGATTTCCGAGTACGGCATCAAAGGCCAGGGCATCTCGCTCATCATCTTCGCGGGCATCACGGCGCGCTTGCCCTACAACTTCGCCACCCTGATGCGCGACGAAACCAGCCGCTGGTTCTATGTGAGCGTTTCGCTGCTGGTGCTGGTCTTCACCGTGTTCCTCATCGTGTTTGTGCAGCAGGGCAAGCGGCTGATTCCGGTCATGTATCCGGGCCGCCGCATCGGCCGACGGCAATCCATGCCCGTCAAGGGCACCTTGCCGCTGCCGGTGAACATGGCCGGCATGATTCCGCTGATTTTCGCGCAATCGCTGTTGGCCCTGCCGGGCATGGTCGCGGGGTTGTTCTTGAATTCGCAGAACGCCACTTTGCAAAGCATCGCCGCGTCGGTGCAGAACTTCTTCTCGCCCACCACCGGCGGCTATTGGTGGACCTACTTCATCTTCGTGGTGCTGTTCACCTTCTTCTACACCGAAGTGCTCTTCATGCAGCAGAATTATGGGGAACAGTTGCGGCGGCAAGGCGCGCGCATTCCGGGCGTGCCGCCGGGCGAGCCCACGCAAGAATACCTGACGCGCGTGCTGCGGCGGGTGACCTTGCCGGGCGCGCTTTTCCTGGGCTTCGTGGCCATTCTGCCCTATTTGCTCACCTTGTTGGTACCGGCCAGCGCCCAGGGCGGCCGTTCCACACTGCTGCTGATTTCGTCGTCGGGCCTCATCATCGTGGTCGGCGTGGTGCGGGACCTGCTGTACAACATCGAGGCCGAACTGAAGATGCACGGCTACGAAGAGCGCTTGCTGGTGCGCTGACGGCAGAGGGAGCACGCGTATGAACGCGCAAGAGCAACGGCCGCTGTTCATCATCCTGCTGGGACCGCCGGGCGCGGGCAAGGGCACGCAGGCCCGCCGCCTGGCCGAAACCTTGGGGCTGCCCCACATCTCGTCGGGCGATTTGTTCCGCGAGCATCTGAAGAAGCAGACTCCCTTGGGGCAACTGGCCCAGCAGTACATGGCCAAAGGCGAGTTGGTGCCCGACGAGGTGACCATCGGCATGGTGCGCGAGCGTCTGGCCCAGCCCGATGCGCAGCAGGGCGCCATTCTCGACGGCTTCCCGCGCACGCCGGCCCAGGCCGAAGCCCTGGACGCGCTGCTGGCCGAGCGCCGGCCGCGCGTGGTGGTGCCCTACATCCGGGTGCCCGAGGACGAACTCGTGGCCCGTCTGAGCGGGCGGCTGACTTGTCGGGCCCACGGGCACATCTTCCATGTGCGTTACAACCCGCCCAAGCAGCCGGGCGTGTGCGATTACGACGGTTCGGAACTTTACCAGCGTGAGGATGACAAGCCCGAGACGGTGCGACGCCGCATCCAGGTCTATCAAACCCAGACCGCGCCTTTGATTGACTACTATCGGCAGCGAGGCTTGTTGGTCGAGGTCAACGGCAACGCGCCGATGGACCAGGTCACCCAGGCGCTGTTGGATGCGGTGCGCGGCGCGGGCGCGTAGGCCGTGGCGTTATGGTGTGGAAGCAACGCATCATCCTCAAAAGCCCGGCCGAAATCGCCATCATGCGCCAGGCCGGACGCATCAACGCCCTGGCGTTGGAGGCCGTGCGCCGGGCCATTCGCCCCGGAGTGACCACCGCGGAACTGGACGCCATTGCCGAGGAGGTCATCCGCAAGCACGGCGGCCGCCCGGCCTTCAAGGGATATCCGGGCCCGTACCCGTACCCCGCGACCCTGACCGTGAGCATCAACGAAGAGTTGGTGCACGGCATCCCGGGGGAACGCAAAATTCGGGCCGGCGACATTGTCTCGGTGGATTGCGGCACCATTTACAAAGGGTTCATTGCCGATTCGGCGTTCACCGTGGGCGTGGGGAACATTTCCCCCCTGGCGCAGCGGTTGCTGCGGGTGACCGAAGAAGCCCTCTACAAGGGCATCGAACAGTTGCAGCCCGGCAACCGGGTGGGCGATGTCTCCGCGGCCATCCAGCGCCATGTGGAGGCGCACGGCTTCCATGTCACCCGGCAGTACACGGGCCACGGGGTGGGGCGCTCCATGCACGAGTTCCCCATGATCCCCAATTACGGGCGGCCGGGCCAGGGCGCGTTGATTCGCGAGGGCCTGACCGTGGCCCTGGAGCCGATGGTGCTGGTGGGCACCCCCGAGACCAAGGTCAAGCCCGACCGCTGGACCGTGGTTTCGGCCGACGGGTCGCTGACGGCCCACTTCGAGCACACCATCGCGGTGACGGCGCACGGGCCGCTGATTTTGACGGTGGCCGATTGAGGGTGCGCCCTGGACAAAAAAGCGGTTTGCTGTATAATACCTTCTTTGCGGAAGCGGGTCGCTTTCGCAGGTTGGTCACGAAGGAGAGAACGGCGATGAAAGTCTCTGCCTCGGTGAAGAAGCGCTGTTCCAAGTGCAAAATCGTCCGACGCAAAGGTCGGGTGTATGTCATTTGCGAAAATCCGCGTCATAAACAACGACAGGGGTAAGGATTATGGCCCGTATTGCTGGTGTTGACTTACCACGCAACAAGCGCATCGAGATTGCGCTGACTTACATCTATGGCATTGGCCGCACCCGGGCCCGCGAGATTCTGGCCCACACGGGCGTGAATCCCGACACGCGGGTGCACAGCCTGAGCCCCGACGAAATCGCGCGGCTGCGGGAGTTCATCAACAAGAACTACAAGGTCGAAGGCGACTTGCGCCGCGAGGTGCAAATGAACATCAAGCGGCTGATGGACATCGGCTGCTATCGGGGTTTGCGTCATCGGCGGGGTTTGCCCGTGCGTGGTCAGCGCACCCGCACCAACGCGCGCACGCGCAAAGGCCCGCGCAAGACCGTGGCCGGTCGTGGGCGGCGCCGCGGCGCGAAGAAGAAGTAAACGGGCGGGGCTGGACCCTGTACCGCACATCCCTCGGCAAGGGCTAAGGAGAAGAAAGCGTTATGGCTCGATCGGTTCGTTCTTCCCGTCGGCGGAGCAAGAAGGTCAAGCGGGTGGTCACCCGGGGCCGCATTTACATTCAGGCCACCTTCAACAACACCATCGTCACCATCACCGACGAACAAGGCAACACCGTGGCCTGGGCCAGCGGCGGCACCGTGGGCTTCAAGGGCACCCGCAAGAGCACGCCTTTTGCCGCCCGGTTGGCGGTAGAGCAGGCCGTCAAGGCGGCCAAGGACATGGGCATGCACGAGGCGCATGTGTTCGTCAAGGGCCCGGGGCCGGGCCGCGAGGCCGCGCTGCGCGCGCTGCTCAACATGGATTTGAAGATTCGTTCGATTTCCGACATCACGCCCATCCCCCACAACGGTTGTCGGCCGCCCAAGAAGCGCCGCGTGTAAGCCGCCGGTCGTGGGGCAGGGCCATCGTCACCCTCGCCGCCTGGGGTCGGTGAGGGTAGCATCTTGTCTAAGGAGAGAGGCACGCTTATGGGTAGGTATATCGGTCCGGTCTGTCGTCTGTGCCGCCGTGAAGGCGAGAAATTGTATCTCAAAGGGGCCAAGTGCTTCACCCCCAAGTGCCCCTTCGAGCGCAAGTCGTACCCGCCGGGGCAGCACGGTCGGATGGCCATGCGTCGGCGTTCCCGCATGTCGGACTTCGCCAAGCAATTGCGCGCCAAGCAGCGGGCCCGGCGCATTTACGGCGTGAGCGAGCGCCAGTTCCAGCGCTATTTCGACATCGCGCTGCAACGCCGCGGCATGACCGGCCTCAACTTGTTGCAGATCTTGGAATCGCGGCTGGACAATGTCGTCTACCGGTTGGGTTTCGCGCGCAGCCGGGCCGAGGCGCGGCAACTGGTGACCCACGGCCACTTCACGGTCAACGGCCGGCGCACCGATGTGCCCTCCATGTTGCTCAAACCCGGCGATGTGGTGGCCGTGCGGCCGGGTTCGCGCAAGCGCAAGTACTTCCAAGAGACGGTGTTCGAGTGGGCCGAGCAGCACAAAGTGCCGGCCTGGTTGGAACGGGATATGGACAACCTCACGGGCAAGGTGCTGCGCCTGCCCGAACGGGGCGAGATTGACGCCACCATTGACGAACAACTGATCGTGGAATACTACTCGCGGTAAGCGGTAACCGGTGCGGTTGGCGCCTGTCACCCTGGCAGGCGGCCAGCCCTGGTTTGGTGAGAGGTGCGTATGATCGCCAATGTCTTGGCCGGAATGGTCACGCCCACGGTGGAGACCGAGCACGAAGCGCAGAACTACGCGCGTTTCGTCATCGCGCCCCTGGAGCGGGGCTATGGCGTCACGCTGGGCAATGCGTTGCGCCGCGTGTTGTTGTCGTCCCTGCCCGGCGCGGCCGTTACTTCCATCCGCCTCACGGGCGTGATGCACGAGTTCAGCGCCATCCCCGGGGTGCGCGAGGATGTGCTGGCGCTGATGCTGCAACTGAAGAAGTTGCGGGTGCGGCTGCACAGCGCGGAGCGGGCTCACCTGTATCTGGATGTGCGGGGCGAGGGCGAAATCACCGCCGCGGACATCATCGCGCCGCCCGAAGTCGAGGTCGTCAACCCCGACCTGTACCTGTTCACCATTGACGACCCCGAGGCCCATGTGGAAATGGAAATCGTGGTCGAGCGCGGGCGCGGCTTTTCGCCGGCCGAGGAACGCAGCCGGTCGCTGGCCATCGGCGACCTGGCCGTGGATGCCATCTTTTCGCCCGTGTATAAGGTGAACTTCGAAGTGGGCGCGGCCCGCGTGGGCCAAAAGACCAACTATGACCGCCTGGTGTTGGAAATCTGGACCGACGGCACTGTGGCCCCGCGCGACGCCTTGCAGGCCGCGGCGCACATCCTGGCGGCCCACTTCCAGCAGGTGGGCGGCTTGAGCGCCGAAACGCCCATGATGACCCCCGCGGCGCCCGAGGAAGAGAGCCGCGGGCCCGAACAGTTGAACATCCCCATCGAAGACCTGAATTTGTCGGTGCGGGTGTTCAACGCGCTCAAGCGTTCGGGGGTGGACACCGTGGGCGATGTGCTGCGCCTGCTGAGCAAGGGGCCTGAGTCGTTGCTCAGCATCCGCAATTTTGGCGCCAAGAGCCTGGACGAACTCAAGGAAAAACTGAAGGCCAAGGGCTATTTGTCCGACGAAACCCCCGGCGAGGCCGAGGAAGCGGAGTAAGGAACCATGCGCCATCAGAAGGCTGGCAAGAAACTGAGCCGCAGCAAGGACGCGCGCACCCTGTTGCGCCGCAACCTGCTGAAGCAGTTGTTTGAACACGAGCGCATTCGCACCACCAAGGCCAAGGCTCAGGCCATTCGGGGCGAGGCCGAGAAAATCATTACCCTGGCCAAGAAAGGTCGGGCCGCCGCGGCCGCGGGCGACGAGCAAGGGCGGGCCGCGCTGGTGCACTACGAGCGCCTGGTGGCCGCGCGCCTGGGCAACGACCGCAAACTGGTGCAGCGCATCTTTCACGAGATTGCGCCCCGCTATGCCGAGCGCCCCGGCGGCTATACCCGCATGTACCGGTGGAAGTTCCGCCAGGGCGATGCGGCCGAGATGGTCATTTTGGAACTGGTGGAAGAGTAAGGTTTGACCGGGGCTTAAAGCCCTGGCCTGCGCTGGGTTCGCATGGCACATTACCAACTTCGTCTGGCATACGACGGCACCGGCTTCGTGGGGTTGCAACGCCAGTCCCAGGGCCGCACGGTGCAAGGGGTGCTGGAAGAC
>WGAK01000136.1 GCA_015494815.1 Anaerolineales bacterium
GGCGCTTTTCGCCTGCCCGATGCTTCGGGCGGCTCCAGTTGGGCCTACAGCGGCCAGGGGCTCACCTACATCCCCGGCGGCGACCCCAACGGCCCGGACGACGGCTTTCCCGGCTCGCTGATGGGCTTCGGCCATGACCAGGAGATGCAGGTCTCGGAAATCAGCATCCCCGCGCCGGTGCGCTCCCGCAACCTGGACGACCTGCCCACCGCCGCCACCCTGCAACCCTTCGCCGACCTCAGCGGCGGCCTGTTCGACCCCCAGGCCGTAGACCTGCCCCGCGCGGGCCTGGCCTACCTGCCGCCCCAGGAAGGCCAGCAGGAGGCCCACCTGTACTTCACCTTCGGCGCGCACTTCCAGGAGTTCGGCGAGCCTTCGTTGGGGCGGCGGGGGCTGAACCTGAGTCAGGGCGCGGCCGATGGGCTGTGGGTGTGCGACGGGTATTCCCCTTATGTCACCGACGACTACGTGTTCGCCATTCCGCCGGCATGGGCTGCGGCTTTAGGTGGCCGCGCCTTAGCGGTGGGGCGGGCCCGCGAAGGCCCCTGGAGCGGCCGCGGCCCGGCCCTCTTCGCCCTGGCCCCCTGGCAGGAAGGCAACCCGCCCGCGCCCGGCGCCACACTGCACACCGTGCAGCCCCTACTGCTCTACGGCCGGCAGGAACCCGGCGCTACGGACATCGTCAGCGACGAGACCACGGCCATGCAGGGCTACGGCGACGCGGATCACTGGTGGGGCGGCGCGTGGCTCACGGCTGGGGACAAAGCCGCGGTGGTCTTCGTGGGCACCAAGGCCGTGGGCCAGTCCTGGTACGGCTTCGCCAACGGCGTGGTGTGGCCCTACGAATGCGCGGAGCAAAACCCGCCCACCTGCCCCGAAGTGCCCGACTGGCCCTACGACGACCGGGGCTACTGGGCCGAGGGCTATCAGGCGCAACTCATTTTCTACGACCCCGCTGACCTGGTCGCGGTGGCGCACGGCGAAAAGGGAACCTGGGAACCCCAGCCCTACGCCACCTTCGTGCTGGACGACTTCCTCTTCGACCCCCACATCCACCTGGAGGCGTACAAGCGCGATCTGGTGGGTGCCATAGCCTTCGACCGCGAGCGGGGGCTGATTTACATCATCGAGCGCCTGGCCGACGAGGACAAGTCGGTCGTCCATGTGTTTCGCGTGCAGCCGTGAACGGGCGGCGGCATTGCCTTCCCCTACTTCGGTAAAGTATCTGTTCAGCACCTCGGAAAACATCCGCCGATTTCACAGATTGGCGCAGATTGAGCGAACCACAGCAAAAGGCACAAAACTCACCTACGAAAAGGAGAACCTCATGCGCCGTATTTCATCTTTCTTCCTGTTTTGGCCCCTGGTCGTGGCCTTGCTGCTGGCTTTCGGGCTGGCCGCCTGCAACCTTCCGGCCACACCTACGCCCGAAAACACCCCGGCGGCTCCTCCTGTGGGCACGGCGGCCACGGGGTTGCCTTTGCCCGTGTGCGATTCCGCGCACATGGGCGCCCTCACCCAAACCAGCCCGCCCGACCGCGCGGTGGTGGATACCCTGACGCCGGAACTTACCTGGCGTTACGGCGATGCGACCACACCCTGCGTGCCCGACCACTTTGAACTCTACCTCTACACCGGCCCCACCTTCGACGACGCCACGGCCATCCGCGAAACCCTGCCCGCCACGGCGCGCCGCTGGACGCCCCCCACCGCGCTCCAGCCCGCCACGGCTTACGCCTGGTCCATCCACGCGGTGGGCTCCGATGGCCGGGCCGGTGCCTCGGCCGGGCGAATCGTTTTCTTCACCGGCCCCATGTGCGAGGCGGGCACCGCGCTGGCCGCGCCGGCGCTGCTCGCCCCCGCAAATGGGGCGGCCTTTGACTACCATCGAGATTCCTTCATCTGGGACTATCCAGAGCCCTGCCTGCCGGATGGCTACCGCATTGAGGTATCTACCGCGGCGGATTTTTCAGTCGACGTGGGGCTGAACGGCGGCACTGGCAATCCTTCCACCACCTGGGGCCTGGGGCACGCGCCATCGCCATGCCAGATTTACTACTGGCGCGTGGCCGCAGTACGAGCCAACGGCACCGTGGGCCCCTTCTCCGAGACGCGGCACTTTCTGGTCAACCCGCCCCCTGGCGGCGACTGCGCGCCCTGGGGACGGATCGAAGGTGTGGTCTGGAACGACCTGTGCGACGTGCCCGATGGCCCTCTGCCCGACCCGCCGCCGGAAGGCTGTGTGGTGGACGCCGACGGCAGCGTCCACGGCGACGGCATCCGCCAGGCCGACGAGCCGGGCATCGAAGGGGTGAAGGTGAACCTGTATGTCGGCGGCTGCAATGGGGTGCTCTTCAACAGCACCCTCACCGACAGCGAAGGCCGCTACGCCTTTGGCGTTCCTGAGGGCGCGTTCTGCGTCCAGGTGGACGCCGGCGAGGCGCCCAACGACGGCATCCTGCCTCCCGGCCAGTGGACGCACCCGGCGAC
>WGAK01000137.1 GCA_015494815.1 Anaerolineales bacterium
CCGCCACGCCCACCCCGACCGCGACGCCAACGCCCACCGCGACCCCGACGCCGACGCCTACCCCCACGCCCACGCCGCACCCCGTCACCCAGGTGCGGCTCACCCTCGACGACCTGCCCCCCGGCTATGTGGACCAAACTG
The DNA here is from genome assembly GCA_015494815.1 of Anaerolineales bacterium. Classification (GTDB taxonomy): domain Bacteria; phylum Chloroflexota; class Anaerolineae; order Anaerolineales; family DRMV01; genus JAADEN01. Next base: position 142 of record WGAK01000137.1, read on the forward strand.
ACGAGTTTCGGGGCGCCATGGAATCGCTGTGGGACACGACGGCCGGAATCGAGGCCACGGTGGAATATGCTTTCGTCAACGACGATGCCCTGACCATCCTGGCGGGTCAGACCTCCTGGTTCGACAGTACCGCCGCGGCCGCCGGGGCCCAGGTCCTGTTGAACAAACCCGACATCGTGCGGGATATCATCCTCCAGGGCATAATAAACGACCCGAATTTTGCGGTGCAATCCAGCCATGCCCAGCCCGGCACGCTGGGCGACCAAAGCGTCTATATCACCGTCCAGGGCAAGGACACCGAGACGAATTTGCCCTTTGATATCCAGATCTACGTGTTCATCCGAGGGCGCGCGCTGGTCATCGTGTTCCGCATGGCCGTGGACTTCCAGTCCCTGGGGCTGAACATCACTCCCGAAAACGACATTGCCCTGGAGGAACTGGCCTATCTGTTGGATTTACGCGCCCAAGAGGTCCAGGGCCTGCTGCCCTGACACCTGGAGGTTCCATGCGCCTGACCTTTCACGGTGCAGCCCGCACGGTCACCGGCTCGCAGCATTTGCTGGAGGTCAACGGCCATCGCGTGCTGCTGGAATGCGGCCTCTACCAGGGCCATCGCCGCGATTTCTACCGCATCAACCGCACCTTCCCCTACGACCCCCGGCGGCTGGACGCGGTGTTGTTGTCGCACGCGCACATTGACCACAGCGGCAACCTGCCCAACCTGGTCAAGCAAGGCTATCGCGGGCCCATCTACGCCACCCCCGCCACCGTGCACCTGGCCAACATCATGCTGCTGGATTCGGGCCACATCCACGAGGCCGACGCGCGCTACCTGAACAAGAAGCGCCGCCGACGGGGTGAGCCGCCCATCGAGCCCCTGTACACGGTCGAAGACGCGGCCGCGGTGGCCGACCACTTCGTGCCCATTCCCTACGACCGGGCCTTCGAGGTGGTGCCCGGCGTCACCGCGCGCTTCGTCGAGGCCGGGCACATCCTGGGCTCCGCGGCCGTGGTGCTCGACATCCAGGAGCAAGGCCGACCGCCCTTCCGCCTGTGGTTCTCGGGCGACATCGGTCGCCGCCACCTGCCCATTTTGCGCGACCCCGTGCTGCCGCAACACCCCACCTTCCTGCTCATGGAAAGCACCTACGGCGACAAGCCCCATCGCGACCCCCGTTACGCGCGCGACGAACTGCGGGATGTAGTGGGGGCCACGCTACGCCGCGGGGGCCGGGTGGTGGTGCCGGCCTTCGCGGTGGGCCGCACCCAGACTTTGGTCTACTGGCTGCACCGCATGATGCAAGAGGGCGACATCCCCACTGCGCCCATCTTCGTGGATAGCCCCCTGGCGGTGAATGCCAGCGAGATTTACCGCGCCCACCCCGAATGCTACGACCGGGAAGCCCGGCGATTGCTGCGCGCCGGTGGGTTGGAGGAAGTGCTGGGCTTTGGCCGGGTGCATTACATTCGCAATGTCGAGGCGTCCAAGGCCCTCAATGACCGGGAGGGGCCGCTCATCATCATTTCGGCCTCGGGCATGGCCGAGACGGGCCGCATCCTCCATCACCTCAAGCACAGCATTGGCGACCCGCGCAACACGGTGCTCATCGTGGGCTGGGCCGCGCCCCACACCCTGGCCCGCCGCCTGGCCGAGCGCCAGCCGCGGGTGCGCATTTTCGGCGAGGAATACGAAGTGCGGGCCCAGATTGCCACCATCGGCGACCTCTCGGCCCACGCGGGGCAAGATTTGCTGTTGGAATATGCCCTGGCCGGGCGGGATACCCTGCGGGCCATCTTTCTGGTGCACGGCGAGCCCAAGGGCGCGGAGCCTCTGATAGCCCTGCTGCGGGAACGCGGTTTTACGGCCGTGCACTATCCCGCGCGGCATGAGGCTGTGGAACTGCCCTGATGAACGCTTGCGGCCGGGCTGGGTTGCCCGGCCGCTGGCTTTTACCCGCGCTGGGGCGCGCCGGCCCACAAATGCCTACGCCGCGGTACGATGCCCCTGTTCGGCCGCCGCGTCGCCGCGCAACAACTGCACCGCGTGGGGCAACACGGGCGCGATGACCGCGAAGTTCTCCACCGCGGCTTTGGGGCTGCCGGGCAGATTGACGATGAGGGTGCGCCCGCGAATGCCCGCCACCGCGCGCGACAGCATGGCGTGGGGGGTGATGCGCAAACTGGCCGCGCGCATGGCCTCGGCCAGTCCGGGGGCTTCCCGCTGGATGACCTGCCGCGTGGCCTCGGGCGTGACATCGCGCGGCCCAAAGCCCGTGCCGCCGGTGGTCAGAATGACGGCAATGTCGGGCCGTCGGCTCCAGGCCAGCAGCGCGGAGCGAATGGCCTCGATATCGTCGGGCACCAGGTCGGTCTCGACCACGGTCCAGCCCCGCTCGGCCACCGCACGCGCCAGGGCCGGGCCCGAACGGTCTTCCCGTTGCCCCGCAAAGGAGCGGTCGGACACGGTGAGGATGGCGAAAGACAGGGACATGCTCCCATCCTACCTGGGTAGGGTGGTCGCCCCGGGCTGGGGGACGCGCTTACGCGGCGGCCAGGGCCTGTTTGGCGGCCTCCAGCACTTCGTCGTAGTTGGGCTCCATGCCCAGTTCGGGCATGTAATCCGCATAGACGATTTTGCCGTTGCGGTCCACCACGAACACGGCCCGGCGCAGCAAGCGCACTTCCTTCAGCAAGCAGCCGTACTTGACGCCAAAGTCCATGTCTTTGTGGTCCGAGACCACCAGCACCTGGTCCACGCCCGCGGCGCCGCACCAGCGTTTTTGGGCAAAGGGCAAATCCGCGCTGATGACGACAATGGCAATATCCTCGCTCAGCGCGGCCGCGGCCTCGTTGAAGCGGCGGGTCTCACGGTCGCACACGGGCGTGTCCAGCGAGGGCACGGCCGCGATGATGCGCACCTTGCCCGCAGTGTGGGCCAGCACTTCGATGTCTTGCCAATCCTGGGTGGTGGCGGTAAATTCGGGTGCGTCGTCGCCGGGCTTCAGGTCGGGCCCGACCACGGTCACTTCCATAGGACCAAAGCGAATCAAACCGCGTCGCTCGAGCATAGAACCTCCTGGGTTTCGCAAAGGGTACTTTGCATTATACCGCGAAAACGCGTCCGCGCCCGGTCACTATCCGGCCCGGTGCCGCGGACGCCGGCAGCGCCCCAGGCAGGACTCGAACCTGCAACCGACGGCTTAGAAGGCCGCTGCTCTGTCCTTTGAGCTACTGGGGCCGGCTCTGCTTCAAGTATACCGAAGGCGCGGCCGCGCGCCAAGACCTGCCGCGCCGGGGGATGTGCGCAAATGTTGCCAGAGGGTATCCGAGGCGCAATGCGTGGACCGCGGGTAGCGGTGCGCAGCGCCCGGTAGGGGCGCACGGCGTGCGCCCGCTCCTGACGCCGTCAGACAGGAGCCCATGTCGCCTCGCGTGAGGCCCAGGCCCGCGCAGGGGATGGCTTCGCCGCTTGGCAGCGGCCAGCGGATAGGCGTCAGGTGTCAGCGGGCAGGGGTCTGCCCATCTGCAAATCCGCTCTCCCGCCTTACCGCCCATCCACGTGTCTTTGCGTCCATCCGCCCGGTGGGGCGTCGGGCCGCGCGCCTGCCCCACGCGGCCCGACCGTGGCGCCCCTTCACCCTCCGCCGTCCGGCGAACCCGCCGAGGGGTCGGGCAACAATTGCACTTCCATCTGGGCGCGCACATACGCCCGCCCGCCATAAGGGATGAGCCCTCCATCCAGGGGGTCGAAGACCTCGCTCGCCGCGCCCGCGCCCCCGGTGGTCCATATCACCAGTTGCAGGTGTTCGGGCAGGGACGAGGTCGAGAGCAGCCATTCGTTGCGGGCCGCGCGGCCCTCGGCCGCGACCAGGAGCCGGTAATGCGCGAATCCCTGCGGCCATTGGACCAGGGCCGGGTTGTTGGGATTGTGGGGGTCGCACTCGAGCAAGGCCGAACGGGCCTCAAAGTGCCACACGGCCACGTCCTCTTGTTCGCCGTCCACGGTCCAAACCATGCGCATGCGGGCCGGCATGCCTTGCAATTCGGGCGGTACCTGGACATCCACCACATAGAGCACGGGCAACGCGCCATAAAACATCAGCAGGTCTACCGGCTCGCCCAATAGGGCCTGGGTCGTATAAATGGGTTGGCGCTGCCCCGGGTTCGGCGGTGTGGCCTTGGCCTCGGCCTCCAAAATCAGGCGGGTCACCCCGGTTTCGGGGTCCACTTCCACCTTCATGCTGGCACGGCCCTCGTGGCCGGTCTGCGTGGAGGCAACGCTATACGTCTGTCCCGGCTCCGGGAGGAAAAGCGGCGCCATCATCTGGCACGTGCCTTGCAGGTCCACCGGCGCGATACGTCCGGGCAGCGTGTCCAGCAGGCGCCCATCGGCCTCGGCCACGGTCACCGCGGCCAGGGGGGAGGGTACCTCGGTGCGGAATCCCTCGGCCTGCAGCGCGCCCACACCAATCTCCAGCAGAGGGCCCACGGCCACATACAAGGGCATGGAGTCCTTGGGCGGACGCAGATTGGTCGGGGCGGTGTAGATGCGCGTGGCCTCAAAAGTCAGGGTTTCGACGCACGACTCATCACCCTGGCCCTTGTAGGTCAGGGTCAACTCCCCGGACTCGTCAACTTCCGTGGGCAAGGTGGGGTCCAACTCGCCGCACGTGGGCTGCGCCTTGAGCGCCAGTTTGGCCGGTACGGCCTTCCCGGCCAGGTTGGTGACCCGAACCTGGAAATCGCGCTCGCCGGCCGGGGGCATGGTCAGCAAGGGGGTCTCCTCCAGATACACCGGGGGCGTGACCTCCACATCGCCGCACAAGCCGGCCTCGGCAAAGGTTTCCGCGAACTGCGCGTACG
>WGAK01000138.1 GCA_015494815.1 Anaerolineales bacterium
CACCGCGGCCGAGTGGGAGGGCTTGCGCTTTGCCTGGCGCGCGGTCAAGCATGTGCGCTCCAACGCCATCGTGCTGGCGCGGCCGGTGGACGGCGCCTGGGCCACGGTGGGCGTGGGCGCGGGCCAGATGAGCCGGGTGGACGCGGTGCACATGGCCGTGTACAAAGCCGGCGACCGGGCCGCGGGCGCGGTGTTGGCCTCCGATGCCTTCTTCCCCTTCCCCGACGGTGTGGCGCTGGCCGCAGAGCACGGCGTGACCGCGGTCATCCAGCCCGGCGGCTCCAAGCGCGACGCGTTGGTGGTCGAAGAGGCCGACCGCCGCGGTTTGGCGATGGTGTTCACTGGCCGGCGGCACTTTCGGCATTAGGGCCGGGCCGGCGCGGATAGGTGCCCAGCACCCGCAAGAAGGGCGCGATTTCGGCCAGATGAGCCAGTGCCCGCTGGCCGGGCCCTTGCCGCGCGTGTCCCAAAAAGTCCAGGTAGAAGCGATATTCCCACGGGTGGCCGGGCAGGGGCCGCGATTCGATTTTGGTGAGGTTGATGTCGCGCAGCGCGAACACGCTCAACGCCTTGAACAGCGCGCCTGGCTGGTGGGGCAGGGTGAAGGCGACGGAAGTCTTGTAGCCGTGGGGCGGTTCCGGGCCCTGGTAGGGTTCGCGGGCGACGAGGATGAAGCGGGTGTAGTTGGCGGGATTGTCCTCCAGACCGGCGCGCAGCACCTGCAGGCCATAGACCACCGCGGCCCGCTGCGACGCGATGGCGGCCATGTCGGTGCGGCCCTGGTCGCGCAGGGCGCGGGCGGCCCCGGCCGTGTCTTCCGCGGGCACCGGCTCCAGGCCCAGGGCCCGCAGCGAGCCTTCACATTGGGCCAGGGCCTGGGGGTGCGAGGCCACATAGCGCACTTGTTCCAGGCGCACGCCGGGCAGGGCCAGCAGGTAGTGCCGCACCCGAAAGACATGCTCGCCCACGATGTGCACGGGGTAGCGCAGCAGCAGGTCGTAGTTGCGGTGAATGCTGCCCGCGAGGGAGTTCTCGATGGGCAGCATGCCGTAGTCGGCCTGGCCCGCGACCACGGCCTGAAAGACATCCTCGAAGCGGCGGCAGGGCAGGGTCGTAGGCGGCTGGGGGAAGAATTCCCAGGCCGCGGCTTCGCTGTAAGCGCCGGGCTCGCCTTGGAAGGCTACGGTGGGCATGGACCAACCTCCAAATGCAAAAGCGCCCGGCCGGAGCCGGGCGCTGGTGTGAGCCCTCAGGGGGTGTTTACTTCCCCATCTCCGGCGGGCAGACCATCTTGTACATCTCAAACTCTTGGGCTTCGTTGATGCGCACGATGATGGCGCACTTGATGGGGTCACCCTCTTGGTTGAACTTCATGGTGCCCGTGACGCCCTCGAATTCGGGGATGCCGGCCAGCGCGTCGCGGATGCACTGGCGGTCGGTGGCCACATCGCCGGTCAGTTGGCCGCACTTCTCGATGGCGGCCTGCAGCAGGTGCACCGAGTCCCAGGTCAGGGCGGCCACATCGTCGGGCAGTTCGCCGTACTTGGCCTGGAAGGCGTCAATGAATTCCTTGGTCTTGCCCGTGGCGCCCTTGGTGGCCCAGTGGGTGCTGAAGTAGTAGCCCACGCAGTCCTCACCGCACAGTTTCATCAGTTCCGACGAGCCCCAGGAGTCACTGCCCAGGATGGGCTTGTCCCAGCCCAGGTCCTTGGCCTGCTTGACGATGAGGGGCACTTCGCTGTAGTACTGCGGCGTGAAGAGCACATCCGCGCCCGAGTTGACGATGTTGGTCAATTGGGCGCTGAAGTCCTTGTCGCCGGTGGTGAAGGACTCGTAGGCCACCACCTCCATGCCCATGTCCTCGGCCGCGGTCTTGAAGAACTCGGCCAGGCCCTTGGGGTAGTCGCTGGCGATGTCGTAGAGGATAGCCACCTTCTGGGCGCCGAACTCCTCCTTGGCGAACTGCGCCAGCACCTGGCCCTGGAAACTATCCAGGAACGCGGCCCGGAACACGAAGGGTCGGCCTTGCGTGGTGCGCGGGTTGGTGGACCAGGGGCTAATCATGGGGGTCTTGTGCTTGTCGGCTACTTCGCCCGTGGGCACGGCCTGTTTGGACGCGTAGGGGCCGATGATGGCCAGCACCTGGTCCTCGGTAATCAACTTGGTGGCCGCGGCCACCGCGGATTCGGCCTTGGATTCGTTGTCCTCGTGAATCACCTCGATGGTGTATTCCACGCCACCGACGGTGATTTTGCCGCCCGTCTCTTCCAACCACATCTCGATGGCCCGCTTGCCGTTCTCGCCCACCTTGGGGATGTCGCCGGTCAAGGGGGCCACATGGCCAATCTTGATGACGCCGCCATACGCGGCTTTGGGCGCTCGCTGACAGCCGCCAACCAGGGCCGCGACGGCCAGCCCAAGCAGAACCCAAAATGCCCATCGTCGCATCGTGCTCCTCCTTCGGGGTGATGGAACGAACCAACGCATCTTTCAGTTTAGAGGATAGACACTTTTTTGTCAAGGTGGATTTTTTGAGGCCATCAAATCGTCACTTTTGCCCTTCCCAGAGCGGCAAACCCGCCTCCGCAGGCGGGGTGAGGGCCGTTTTGCGCACTTTTAGCCCACGGGCGCGGGTGGCTCGTGCTCCGCCAGCGGCTCGGCTGCGCCCGCGCCGTTGGTCTCGTCGTGGCGAAAGATGGTCTTGCTCAGGTTCTGCAGCCAACCCACCACATCGCGGATGCTGAAGCCCACCAGCGAGCCCACGCCGAACGCCGCCAGGATGACGGTGTCTTCCGCGGTGGCCACCTGCTCGGCGTTGACCGCGGCCATCGAGACGCCCGTCAGCGAGGCCACGCCCCCGCGCGTCAGCGCGTAGACGATGAGGGCAAACAGCGCGGCCTCGAAGGGCCCCGACAGATATTTGCCCAGCCAGCGGGGGTCGTAGTCGTCCAGTTTGATGTAGTGCAGATAGAGCACCCGGATGCTGTAGAGCACATTGCCGATGGCCCCGCCCAGCGCGGCCGAGAGCAGGGGCACCACCAGGGGCTGCAGCCATTCCGCGGGGACCAGGTCTTGCAGCGCCTTGGTGTGCATCCACACCCAGCCCAGGGCCCCGCTGGCCGCCAGCAGCAGCACGATGTAGAAGCCCACCAGGCCGTACACCTGGCGTTGGTAGGTTTGGGAGGCGTGGGTCATGGTCGTCTCCTCCTTATGGCGGGTCACTCGACGGTCACCGATTTGGCCAGGTTGCGCGGCTGGTCCACATCCAGGCCGCGCTCGGTGGCGATGACATAGGCGAAAATCTGCAGCGGCACCACCGCGGTCACCGGGGCCAGCAGCCAGGGCGTGGGCGGGATGAACAGCACATGGTCCGCCAGGTCGGCCACTCGCCGGTCGCCGTCGGTGGCCAGCGCAATCACCGGCGCGCCGCGCGATTTGGCCTGTTCCACCTGGCTGAGCATTTTCTCGTACCAGGGGTCCTGCGGCACCAGGGCCAGCACCGGAAAATCCCGGTCCAGCAAGGCGATGGGGCCGTGCTTCATCTCGCCCGCGGGGTAGCCCTCCGCGTGGATGTATGAAATCTCCTTGAGTTTCAGCGCGCCTTCGTACGCGGTGGCCATGTGAATGCCCCGGCCCAGGTAGAAGATGTTGTGGATGGACACATACTCACGGGCCACGGCCGCGTACGCGTCCTCGCGGCGCAGCACCTCGTTGACCAGTTCGGGCAGGCGCATCAGGTCGTCTACCAGGCGGCGGCGGTCCGCGGCGCTCAGGGTGCCCCGCAACTCGCCCAGCAGCAGGCCCAGCATGTACAGGTCCACCAGGGGCGCGGTGTAGGCCTTGGTGGAAGCCACGCTGATTTCGGGGCCGACCTGCATGGAAATGTAGCCGTCGGCCATGCGCATGGCCTGGGAGCCGATGACATTGACGATGGCCCACAGGGTGGCGCCTTTGCGCCGGCCTTCTTCCATCGCGGCCAGGGTGTCCGCGGTCTCGCCCGACTGGCTGATGGCCAGCACCACATCGTGCGGGCCGATGAGCGGGTCCGCGTAGCGGAACTCTGACGCGACCATGACCTCCACCGGGATGCGGGCCAGGCGCTCCAGCAGGGTCTTGCCCACCAGGCCCGCGTGATAGGCCGTGCCGCAAGCGGTGATGTAGATTTTGCGGATGTCGCGGGCCTGCGCGGGGGTGAGGTCCAGGTGCAGGAAGCGCACCCGGCCTTGCTCCACATCCACCCGGCCGGCGATGGTGTCGGTCAACCCGCGCACTTGCTCGTGAATCTCTTTGAGCATGAAGTGGCGATATTCGCCTTTCTCCGCGGCCACGGGGTCCCAGGGCACGGTGGTGGTCTCGATGGGCACGGGTTGGCCGTCGAGGGTGAAGATGCGCGCGCCTTCGCGGGTGACCACGGCCATCTGGCCGGGTTCCAGAAAGGCCACTTCGCGGGTGTGGTCCAGCAGCGCGGGCAGGTCCGAGGCCACGAACATCTCGTCCTGCCCAAAGCCGATGGTGATGCCGCCCGCGTTGCCCAGCCGCGCGGTGATGAGTTTGTCGGGCTCGTCGGCCGAGAGCACCACCACCGCGTTGGAGCCCTTGAGGTGCTGCAGCGCCCGGCGGGTGGCCTCCAGCAGGCTCAGGGCGTGGCCTTCTAAGTAGCGCTCGATGAGGTGCACGATGACCTCGGTGTCGGTCTCGGAGCGGAAGGAAAAGCCTTCGGCCAGCAACTCGGCCTTGAGTTCCAGGAAGTTCTCCACGATGCCGTTATGCACCACCACGATGCGCCCGTTTTGGCTGCGGTGGGGGTGGGCGTTGTACACCGTGGGCTCGCCGTGGGTGGCCCAGCGGGTGTGGCCGATGCCCGGCGAACCGCTCACCGGCTCGGCCGCGACGGTGTCCACCAGGCCGCGCAACTTGCCCACATTGCGCCGAATTTCGATACGCCCGTGCGCCTCGTAGACGGCGATGCCCGCGGAGTCATAGCCGCGGTATTCCAGCCGCTGCAAGCCGTTGAGCAGGATGGGCACCGCGTCCCGAGGGCCGATATAGCCAACAATGCCACACATGGATGGTACTCCTCCAAACAATCCTGCGCTCAGCGTCGGCGATTGCCCAGCGAGCGGGCCAGAAAGATGTAGTACATCAGTTGCATCAGCGCGGTCACGAACGCGGCCACATAGGTCAGCGCGGCCGCGTTGAGCACCTGGCTCACGCCGCGCGCTTCCTCTTCCCGGCGCACGATGCCGGTCTGGCGCAGCAGGCGCTTGGCTCGGGCCGAGGCGTTGAATTCCACCGGCAGGGTGACCA
>WGAK01000139.1 GCA_015494815.1 Anaerolineales bacterium
TCGCGTTGCTCAACCGCCACGGCCGCGCGGCCACCGACATCCCCGTGCCGCCGGAGCACCTGGCCGACTTGCTGGGCCTGATGCAGCGGGGGGCCTTGAACAAGCAGGCCGGGCAGAAGGTGCTGGCCGCCATGTTCACCCAGGGCGGCACACCTCAGGCCATCATGGACGCGCTGGGCTTGCGGCAGGTGTCCGACAGCGACCAGATTGCGGCCTGGGTGGCCGAGGTGTTGGACGCGCACCCGGCCGAGGTGCAGAAATACCTGGCCGGGAAGGAAACGGTGCTCAACTGGCTTTTCGGCCAGGTCATGCGCCGGGCCCGCGGCCGGGCCAACCCGCAGGTGGTGCGCGAAGCCCTGCGCGCCGCGCTGGAGCAGCGCCGCGGCACGGCCTGAGCGGATGGGCGGATGGGCGGTAAGGCGATAAGGCGATAAGGCGATAAGGCGGTAAAGCGGTGAGGCGAATTTGCGGATTTGCGGATGACGCTCCCCGCTTCTTACTCCCTGCTTCTTGCTTCCGCTCCGCTCGCCACCCCCCAACCACCAACTTCCATCCACCATCCACCATCCACCAACTTCCACCCACCACCCAAGCACCAACGCCCCGGTCACAAGCCGGGGCGTCGTCGTGCGTCGGTCGGCAGAGCCGGGACTATGCCGCGCGTTTGGCGTCCTGCAACTCCGCGGCCCGCAGGGTGTTTTGCAGCAGCATGGCGATGGTCATGGGCCCCACGCCGCCGGGCACGGGGGTGATGGCCCCGGCCACTTCTTTCACCGCGTCGAAGTCCACATCGCCCACCAGGCGGTAGCCCTTCTTGGCCGTGGGGTCGTCCACCCGGTTCACGCCCACATCAATGACCACCGCGCCGGGCTTGACCCAGTCGGCCTTGACCATGTGCGGCCGCCCCACCGCGGCGATGAGCACATCGGCCTCGCGCGTGTGCGCGGGGATGTCTTTGGTGCGGGAGTGGCAGATGGTGACCGTGGCGTTGGCCCGCACCAGCAGCAAAGCCATGGGCATCCCCACGATGTTGGACCGGCCCAGCACCACCGCGTTGGCGCCTTCCAGGTTCACGCCGGCCTCTTCCAGCAGCACCATCACGCCCGCGGGCGTGCAGGGCACGAACAAGGGCTGGCGGCCCTTTTGGGCCAGGCGGCCGATGTTGATGGGGTGGAAGCCGTCCACATCCTTTTCGATGCTGATTTTGCTCAGAACCTTTTCGTCGTCCAGGTGCTTGGGCAGGGGCAGTTGGACCAGAATGCCGTGCACCTTGGGGTCCGCGTTCAGGCGCTCGACCAGGGCTTCCACTTCCTCCTGGCTCGCGTCCGCGGGCAGTTTGTAGCCGAAGGATTCGATGCCGACTTCCGCGCAGGCCTTTTGCTTCATGCGCACGTAGGTGTGCGACGCGGGGTCGTCGCCGACCAGCACCGTGGCCAAACCGGGCCGCGGCAGACCCTGGGCCACCCGCTCGGCGACCTTTTGCTTGATTTCGGCGCGGATGCGAGCCGCCACCGCTTTGCCGTCAATGATTTTCGCAGGCATAGGAACCTCCGCTGCTGGGATGGCCGCGCGCCGCGCGGCCGCTCTTTGCATTGTACCCGATGCGCGGCCGGCTGCCCAGTGAGGGGCCTCACCGTTGCGGGCAGGCGTCGCCCCAGGCCCAATCCTCGATGTGCGCCCATTCCGTGTCCGTCACCGCGTCTAAGGTGAAGCCGCACAAGTCGGGCCGGGTGAGGGCCAGCCTGAGCCGCGGATACAGGGGAATCAAGGGCAGGTCGGCCAGCAGCAGCGCCTGCGCGCGGCGGGCCGCCTCCTGATGCTCCTGGCGATTGGCCGGGCTGAACAGCACATCTTTGCACGCGGCGTCGAACTCGGGGTTGGTGTAGGCGTGATAATTCCACCCGCCCCAGCCATAGGCGAACGCGTCGCGTTCCCGGTCGTCGGGCCAGGTGCCGCGCAGCCAGGCGATGTCACCAATGCGGGCTTCGGGCGGCCCGGGGATGGCGTCGGTGAGCCACAGGCGACAGGCGGTCGCCAGGTCCGTGGCCCAGGCGAAGAGCGCGGCCTGAGCGCGGCGGCCGAACAACGGCCCGGTGGGCCCGCTGGCGAACAATTCGGCCGGGGCCGTGGCCCGCACGTCCACCTGCACGCCGCATTGGGCCAGGTCGGCCCGAATGCGCTCGGCCACCGCGCCGCGCAATTTGGCCGTGGTGGTGTCCAAAGTGAAGGCCAGCGGCGTGTTCGTCGGAATCCACCGGCTGTGGCCTCGGAACACGCGCGGGGTGGTGGGGTCGCCGTCGTGGTCCACCCAGCCGGCCTCTTCCAGCAGGGCCTGGGCCGCTTCGGGGTCGTAGGCGTAATGGGGCACGTCGGGATTGAACAACGGGTGGTCCGCCGGCAGGTACGAATCGGCCACGGGCACCACCCCGTGCAGCAGGTCTTGCACCAGCGCGTCGCGGTTCAGGCACATGGCCAGCGCCTGGCGGGTGCGCGCGTCCACGAACAGGCCGGGCGGGTCGCCGTAGTCGTAGCCGTCGTCATGGTCCACCGGGTGCAGCACAAAGCCCAGGTGCTCCAGCGCGGTGCCGGGGATGGCGTGCACCTGCACCCGTTCCTTGTCCCGCAGTTCCAGCAGCAAGTCCCACTGCTCTTCCAGGCCCACGGTTTGCGAGACCACATCGCACTCCCCGGCCATGAGCATGGCCAGCGCGGTGTTCGCGTCCTGACCCACGAAGCGCACGATGATTTTCTCGAAGAACGGCCGCCCGGTGTCGCGGCCGAAGTAGTAGGGGTTGGGCTCCAGCACTAAGCGCTGGCCCGCCACCCATTCCGCCACCCGGTAAGGCCCCCAGGCCAGGGGGTGTCGGTTGACCGCCTCGTCTTGCAGCAACTCGGCCGCCGTGCGTTCCCCCCAGGCGTGCCGGGGAAGGGGCGGCCACAAGCGCAAGAAGTAAGTGGGCTCCATGTAGCCCGGCAGGCCAGTCCACACCACCGTGTGCTCGTCCGCGGCGGTGTACGACGCGGTGCGGTCGGTATACCATTTGAGCACCGGCGTGGCGGGGTCGGCCGCGATTTGGAAGGAAAACACCGAATCTTCGGCCGTGACCGGCACGCCGTCCTCCCAGGTCAAATCCGCGCGCAGGCGAAAGGTGACCACCAGGCGGTCCAGGGTGGCCTCGGTGGCGTCGTCGGGCAACACCTGCACACAGTCCTGGGAAAAGCATCCGCTGGGGCGATAGCGCACGCCGGGCTGCAAAGGCGTCACGCGGCCGTCGGCGTCCACGATGCGCTCGCCCAGGGCCACGGTAACGGGCTCGAGGCGCGCGCCGCCGTTGTCCAAAGTGGGCAGGTCTTCCAGGGCCACGGCCTGATAGCCGTAGGCGTACGCATCCACGGGGCCATCGGTGAGCGCGTCGAGGATGGTGCGTCCCACCAGGTTGAGTTGGGGCGAGTAGACATAC
>WGAK01000140.1 GCA_015494815.1 Anaerolineales bacterium
ATACCATAGGGTGGGGGGTGGTTGGAAGTTGGTGGTTGGTGGTTGGTGGTTGGTGGTTGGCGGTTGGACGTTGGAGGTTGGGGGTTGAGCGACAGCGGGCAGCGGGTAGCGGAAAGCGAGGAGGCAGTATCCGCGCATCCGCCTTCCCGCTTTACCGCTTTACCGCCTTCCCGCTTTACCGCCTTACCGCTTTATCGCCCCTCCGCCCATTCGCCCGCCCCAACTGCGCGCGCCACGCGGCCATATTTTGCCTATAATGAAAATGAACGCCGTTCTCCCCCGGCCCCATCGTCGCTCTCATCGCCTCCGCGGGTGATTACGCTCTGCCATCTTGCACAAAGGAGGCCGACGATGAGTACGACCCTCAATCCTTTCGCCATGGCCCAAGCCCAGTTGGACGAGGCCGCGCGTTACCTGCACCTGGACCCGGCCACGCACGAATTCCTGCGCTGGCCCAAGCGGGAGGTGCAGGTCACTTTTTCGGTGCGCATGGACGACGGCTCGGTGCGGGTGTTCCGCGGGTTCCGGGTGCAATACAACGACGCTCGAGGCCCGGCCAAAGGCGGTATCCGATTCCACCATGAGGAAACCATCGATACGGTACGGGCTCTGGCCGCGTGGATGACCTGGAAGACCGCGGTCATGGACCTGCCCCTGGGTGGCGGCAAAGGCGGCGTCATCGTGGACCCGCGGCAATTGTCGCCGCACGAACTGGAGCGGTTGTCCCGCGCCTATGTGCGGGCCGTGGGCGCGTCCATGTTCGGCCTACGCCGCGATGTACCCGCGCCCGATGTGTACACCAACGCCCAAATCATGGCCTGGATGATGGACGAATATGCCACCATCGTGGAACGCAACGAGTTCGGCATGATTACGGGCAAGCCGCTGGCCCTGGGCGGTTCGTTGGGCCGCAACGACGCCACCGCCCGCGGCGGCATGTATGTGCTGCGGGAAGCCGCGCGCACCCTGGGCCTGCCCCTGCAGGGCGCGACCGCGGCCATTCAGGGCTACGGCAACGCGGGCCACTTCGCCCACAGCCTGGGCCAGGAGTTGCTGGGCCTCAAGGTGGTGGCCGTGTCCGACTCCAAGGGCGGCATCTACAATCCGCAAGGGCTGGACCCCGCGGCCGTATACCGCCACAAGCGGGAAACGGGCTCGGTGATTAACTTCCCCGGCGCGACCAACATCACCAACGCGGAGTTGCTCACCCTCCAGGTGGATGTGCTCATTCCCGCCGCGCTGGAGGGCGTGCTGACCGAGGCCAACGCGGACCAGGTGCAGGCCAAAATCATCCTGGAACTGGCCAACGGCCCCACCACGCCCGAGGCCGACCGCATCTTCCACGAGCGGGGCATCTATGTGCTGCCCGACTTCCTGGCCAACGCGGGCGGGGTCACCGTCTCGTACTTCGAGATGGTGCAAAATGCGTACAACTACTACTGGGATGCGGAGACGGTGTACCAGCGCCTGGACCGCAAGATGACCGAGGCCTATCGGGCCGTGCACGCGGCCGCGGAGGAATACGGCGTGCACAACCGTCTGGCCGCGTATATTGTGGCCGTGGCCCGGGTGGTCGAGGCCATGAAGTTGCGCGGCTGGGTGTAGGCACGACAACCCCCACGGCCCGGTCCGATGACCGGGCCGTGGCGCGCGGAACCGTCCGCGGCCGCGGTCTACCGCGGGGGAGCGGAGGATGCAGGCGCCGACGGGGTGCACAGCCCCGACAGCAGGCGCTCGAAGGCCGCGGGGTCGGTCACGGGAGGCTGGCAGGTCATGCCCTGGCAGACATACGCGGTGGGGCGCTGCTCCACAGGCGGGCGCTGCTGCACCAGGGGCGCCGCGGCGGCCTCCGGCGGTGCGGGACTGGCCGCCCACACGCTGCGCGGCCGCCAACGCCCGCCCAACACGCCCAGCAGGGCCTGCGGGTCGCTGCGCGGGGGATACACCACCGCCACCTCGCAGCGCGGGCCCAACACCGTGTCCAACACATTGAGCCACTGGCCGTAATGCACCGCGTGGCGGGCCAGCAGCGGCGCCAGGCCGCGCAGCAGGGCTTCCACCTGGGCCTGATAGTCGGGCTGGGTGGTATACGCGGCCCACTGGAGCCACAGCGTGGCCGTCAGGCTTTGCCCACCGGGCACCGCGCCGTCGTCCCACACCTTGGGCCGCACCAGGGGCGCGTCCACGGTGGCGGCCACCTCGTACCAGCCGCCCTCGGGGTCCGCGAAATCGCGGCCAATGGCCTCCACCTGGGCGCCGGCCGCGGCAAACCAGCGCGGGTCGCCATCGGCCCGGTAGAGGGCCAGCAGCCCCAGAGCCCACGCGGCCCGGTCCTCCAGATACGCGGGCCGGGGCAGCGGGCGGCCCTGATGCCACCCCCGGGGCCAATGCCCCAGAGCCGCGGCCGCGTCTTCCAGCGCGGCCGCGGTGCGTTGTGCGGCGCGCACATAATCCGCCCGGCGCAGGTAGAAGCCCACCTCGGCCAGGGCCCACACCATCAAGCCGTTCCACCCCACCAGGATTTTATCGTCCACACCGGGGCGGGGTCGTTGCGCTCGCGCCGCGCGCAACACCGCGCGGGCCCGCGCCAGGCGTTCCGCCACCTGCTCGGCCGTCAGGCCAAACCGGTCGGCCAGCGCCCGGTCGCTGGCCTGGCGCTGCAACACATACGCGTCGCCCTCAAAGGTGGGCGGGCCTTCCAGGCAATACGCCGCACAAAACAACTCGAAGTCTTCGGAAGGCAGCAGCGCCTCCACCTCCGCGCGTGTCCAGACATAGAACGCGCCCTCGCGGCCGTCGCTGTCCGCGTCCAGACTGGCGTAGAAGCCGCCCTCGGGGTGGGCCATCTCGCGCAGCACGAAATCCAAGGTCTCTTGGGCCACGCGGGCGTAGCCCTGCTCGCCCGAGAGCAGGTAAGCGTAGCCATACACCCGGGCCAGCAGCGCGTTGTCGTACAGCATCTTCTCGAAGTGGGGCACCCGCCACATCGCATCCACGCTGTAGCGATGGAAGCCGCCGCCCAGCACATCGTACAGACCCCCGCGGGCCATCATGGCCAGGGTGTGCAAGGCCATGTGCCGGGCCATCGGGTGCCCGCGCTGGCCCATACGCAGCAAAAACTCGCCCACCGCGGCCTGGGGGAACTTGGGGCCTTTGCGCTGCCAGCCGCCGAAGCGGGCGTCGTAACGGCGGTGGACCGCGGCCACGGCCTGCTCGGCCAGGCCGGGGTGCAGGCGATGGGAGCCTTGCGGGGGCAACGCCGCGCGCAGCGCGGCCTGCACGTGCTGCCGCGCGGCGCGGGCCGCGTCCAGCACCCGGCCGCGGTCGTGCTGCCAGGCGTGGGCCAGGGCCTCCAGCAAGTCCTTCAGACCGGGCAGGTTGTGCCGGGGCGTCGGCGGAAAGTACGTGCCGCCGTAGAACGGCTCGCCCTCGGGCGTGAGGAACACGGTCAGGGGCCAGCCGCCGTGCCCGGTCATGGCCATGACCGCCTCCATGTACACCTTGTCCACATCGGGATGCTCTTCCTGGTCCACCTTGATGGGCACGAAATGGGTGTTGAGCAGGGCCGCAATGGTGGGGTCCTCGAACGACTCGTGGGCCATGACATGGCACCAATGGCACGCGGCGTAGCCGATGCTGAGGAAGATGGGCTTGTCTTCGGCCCGGGCCTTGGTCAGCGCCTCCTCTCCCCACGGATACCAGTCCACGGGCTGCTGCGCGTGTTGGCGCAAATAAGGCGAAGTGGCGTGGGCCAGACGATTGGGCATGGGGAACACTCCTGCTGCGGCCGGGGGAACGCGTGGGGGCCGGGTCAGGCCGCGGGCCAGCCCTGGTCGCCGATGAGGGGCACGAAGGCCACCGGCTCGAACACCTCGCGGTGATACCGGTCGGGGCCGGTGCGCGTCCAGCGTTCCAGCACTTGCTGATAGCGGTCGCCTACGGGCAGCACCAGCCGCCCCCCAGGGGCCAGTTGTGCCAGCAGGGCGCGGGGAACCTCGGGCGCGGCCGCGGCCACCAGGATGGCGTCGTAGGGCGCGGCCGGGGGCCAGCCCAACGAGCCATCGGCCACATGCACCTGCACATGGTCCAGGCCCAGCCGGGCCAGGCGCTCCGCGGCCTGGGCCGCCAGTTCGGGCACCCGCTCCAGGGTGTGCACTTCTCGGGCCAGATGCCCCAAAATGGCAGCCTGATAGCCCGAGCCGGTGCCCACTTCCAGCACCTTCTCGTCGCCCTGCAGGCCCAGTAGTTCGGTCATGCGGGCCACGATGTAGGGCTGCGAGATGGTCTGACCGTGGCCGATGGGCAGCGGGCCGTCGGCATAGGCCCAGGCGCGCTTCTCAGGCGGGACGAACACATGGCGGGGCACGGCCCGCAGCGCAGCCAGCACCCGCGGGTCCCGCACGCCCCGGGCCTCGATTTGTTCGCGCACCATGCGCTCGCGCGCCGCGCGCCAGGATTCCTCGTTGGGGGTCATAAGCCTCGCGTCCGCGTGGGTGGATTGAGGGAGGTCGTCTATGGTCAGTATACCATACCGCGGGCTAATATTATCGCGCGCGCAGGCTGCGGTACAATGACGCCATCCGCGGTTCCTGGCCGGACCCGCGCATCCCCCACCCGGAGCCCGACGACCATGCTCCTGCGCCGCTACACCCCTGCCGAAGCCCAAGACACGCTGCTGCGCCGGGTGCCCATCCACGAACGCCCGGTGCCCCAAAGCCTGCTGGACGCGCTGGCCCGCACGTTCGGCGAGCCTCTGACGCCCGACCAGGCCGTGGCCCGCATCGTGGCCGATGTGCGGGCCCGGGGCGACGCCGCGCTGCACGCCTGGACCGAGCGCCTGGACGGCGTGCGGCTGGCCCAATTTCGGGTGCCCGAGGCGCAAATCGAAGCCGCGGCCCAGGCGCTGCCCCGTGCAGTGCGCGACGCGCTGGCCCTGGCCGCGAGCCGCATCCGCGCCTTTCACCAGCGCCAGCCCGTCACCTCGTGGCTGACCCAGGACCTGGGCGGCACTTTGGGGCTGCTGGCCCGCCCGCTGGTGCGCGTGGGCGTCTACGCGCCGGGCGGCTCCGCGCCTTTGCCGTCCACCGTGCTCATGGCCGTGATTCCCGCCCGTGTGGCGGGGGTGGAGCAAGTGGTGGTGGTGACCCCGCCCCGGCCGGTGGAGGTCTATGGCGCGTCGTGGCCCGCGCACCCCGCGCTGCTGGCGGCCGCGCACCTGGCAGGCGCCCACGCGGTGTATCTGGCGGGCGGCGCGCAGGCCATTGCCGCGTTGGCCTACGGCACCGAGAGCATACCCCAGGTGGACAAAATCGTAGGCCCCGGCAATTTGTTCGTCACCCTGGCCAAGAAGCAGGTGTACGGCGTGGTGGGCATTGACGGCCTGGCCGGGCCGACCGAGACCCTCATCATTGCGGACGCCACGGCCAACCCCGCCTGGGTGGCCGCGGACCTGCTGGCCCAGGCCGAACACGACCCCCTGGCCGCGGCCATTTTGCTCACGCCCTCGGACGCACTGCTGGATGCGGTCGAAGCCGCGCTGCAAGAACAACTGCCCCGCCGGGCCCGGCAGGAGGTCATCCGCGCGGCCCTGGCCGGGCGCAGCGGCGCGGTGCGCACCCGCGACCTGGTTCAGGCCCTGGAACTGGCCAACGCGTACGCGCCCGAGCACCTGGCCCTGGCCGTGGCCGACCCCTGGCGCTGGCTGCCGCACGTGCGCCACGCGGGGTGCGTGTTCCTGGGCGAGCACTCCTACGAAGTGCTGGGGGACTACATCGCGGGCACCAATCATGTGCTGCCTACCGACGGCTCGGCCCGCTACGCGTCGGGGCTCACGGTGCTGGACTTCGTCAAGTGGGTGGGCGTGGTGGCCCTGGACCCCGACACGGCCCAGGCCCTGAGCGGCCCCGCGGCCACCCTGGCCGAGGCCGAGGCCCTGGATGCCCATGCCGCCGCGGCCCGGTGGCGCGCGCCGTAGCCC
>WGAK01000141.1 GCA_015494815.1 Anaerolineales bacterium
CCCCACGGCGTGCCCGTGGGCCAGGGCGTGCCGGTGGGCCAGGGGGTCATGGTCGCGCCGGGGCCGGGAGTGCCGTCGTGGCCCTGGCCGTTGCCGCCGGGCATGCCGTCCCGGTCGCCGGGGCCGGGGGTGCCCGGGTGCTCGCCGCCCGCGGGCGGGGTCATCATGGGGCCCGGCGGGGTCATGGACGGCGCGGGATGCTCTCCGTCCCGGCCCATGGCTTCGCGAGCCCGCTCCAGGGCCTGTTCGGCCCGCTGATGCGCGGCCTGCATCCGGGCCTCGGCTTGCTCCAGGTTCTGCGCCCGGCCTTCTTCCATCAACTGCTGCAAACGGGCCTCGTGCGCCTGCACCCGCTCGGCCACATGCTCCCACACGGCCGGGTCCATTTGCGACACTTCTTGGGCCAGTTCCAACGCGGCCTGCACATGGGCTTCGTAGTTGGCCAGGGCTTGCTCCAGGCCCTGTGCGCGGCCTTCGGCCAGCAAAGCCTCGGCCTCGTCCAGACGGCGTTGTGCGAACTCCAGGTGCAGTTGCACATCTTCGTCGGTGCCGGCGAACGCGAATTGCACCTCTTCGACGGCCAGTTTGACCGGGTAGAGCGCGCCGCCGGGCAGGGCGTCGGTGGAGGCGTAGGCCACCCCACCACCACCCGCCAACGCGAGAACGGCTAAAACCAGTGCCCAAATCATGGCAAACCTCCTGCGGGGTTGGAATGTTCGTATCCACCCCCACAAACGAAGGAGGCCGCCCGATGTTACAACTTTGGGGGACGAATTTTGGGCCGCGGCTTGCTCGGCCCGGATGCGGTTGAGCAGACGCACCTTGGCCGCGCGGCGAAAGGCCGGGTCGGGGCGCACGGCCTCGGCCTGCTGCACCCACAGCGCGGCCCGCAGCAACGGCTCCAACTCGGCGCGGTGCTCCGGGTAGCGGGCCAGGCATTGCTCCAACGACAGGCGCTCGCGCCGGATGGCGTCCAGACACCGGGCCAACAGGTCGTCCAAAGCGCGTTCGTTCACGGGGATTCCTCCTGTGCGGCCAGCCACCGCCGCAAACGCTGCAAGGCGCGGTGTTGCAGCACCCGCACATGCCCTTCCCGAACGCCCAGCAAGGCCGCGGTCTCTTGGTGGCTCAAGCCGTGGATGAAGCGATACACCACCACATCCCGCAGCCGAGGGGGCAGGTGGGCCAGCGCCCGGGTCAGGTCGTCGTGGGCCTCCGCGGTCAGCAGCGCGGCCTCGGGGTCCGGGTCGGCGGCGGCCGCGGTGGCCGCGGCTTCCAGCGGCGCTTCCTCCTTGGCCGTGCGGTGACGGTCAATCCACAAGTTGCGCGCGATGCGCAGCAACCAGGCCCGCAGACGCAGCCCGGGCTCCGGCCGCAGCCGGTGCAGGTTCTGCCAGGCTTTGAGGAAAGTGCTCTCGGTCAGGTCTTCGGCGTCGGCGGCTTGCAGCGTGCGATAGTAGAAGAAGCGATACACATCGTCCACATAACGCTCGTACACCTGGCCGAACGCCTCCGCGTCGCCTTGCTGCGCCCGGCGCACCAATTCCTGGTCGCTGGGATGTTCGTTCATGCTCCACCCTTTCAAACGAACCCCGGCCGCAAAGGTTACAATCCCCCGCCGGGTTCAGGCCAGGCCCAGCCGCTGGCGAAAGTCTGCGATGGTGCGCTGCAGGCCCGCGCGCAGGGGCACCTGCGGCTCCCAGCCCAGCAGGTTGCGGGCCCGGGTGATGTCGGGTTGGCGGCGCTTGGGGTCGCCCTCCCGATACATGGCCGGCTCAAAGCGCAGCCCGGCCGCATTGCCCACCAGGTCGTTGACCAGCCGGGCCAGCGCCAGGATGGTGTACTCGTGGGGGTTGCCCATGTTCACGGGGAAGGGCGCGGCATCCAGGAACAACAACCGCACGATGCCCTCGATGAGGTCGTCCACATAGCAAAAACTGCGGGTTTGCTCGCCCTGGCCGTAGATGGTCAGGGGCTGCCCGCGCAGGGCCTGCACGATGAAGTTGGGGATGACCCGCCCGTCGTCCATGCGCATGCGGGGGCCGTAGGTGTTGAAGATGCGCACGATGCGCACATCCACGCCGTGCTTGCGATGATAGGCCATGGTCATGGCCTCGGCAAAGCGCTTGGCCTCGTCGTACACCGCGCGCTCGCCGACCGGGTTGACATGGCCCCAGTAGTCCTCCCGCTGGGGGTGCACCTCGGGGTCGCCGTACACCTCGCTGGTGGAGGCGAGCAGAAAACGCGCGCCATGTTGCCGGGCCATCTCCAGGCCGTGGTAGGTGCCCCAGGCGTTGGTGCGCATGGTGTGGATGGGCAGGTTGGGATATCCCAGCGGCGAGCGCGGGTTGGGGCTGGCGGGCGAGGCGAAGTGCAACACCGCGTCCACGGGGCCCAGGTCGGGCCAGGGTTCCACCACATCGTGCTGCACGAAGCGGAACCCCGGGTAGCGCCGCAGCACCTCCAGGTTGGCCGGGCTACCCGTGAGGAGGTTGTCCAGGCCCACCACCTCGTGGCCCGCGCGCAGCAACCGCTCGGCCAGGTGAGACCCCAAAAAACCCGCAGCACCGGTCAAGACCACTTTCATGATATCGCTCCTCGTCAGGGGGAAGGAAGGGTTTGCGGCGGTGGCGTGACGATGGAAGGGCCGTAGTAGTCCAGCCACCACGCGCCGCGTTCCAGCCAGGGGCGTTGCCAGCGGCGACGAATCCAGCGCAGCAGCACCCGCCGGGGGCCCTTGTGAGGCTGGCCCCGTCGCAGCAAGGCCAGTTCCAGGCGCCGGGCGATGTGCATCCAGTGCCAGGGCGCGCGGCGCACCCGGCCGCCCTGCAGCCAGTGGGTGGCTTCCCACAGGGTGTACAGTTTGTCCACGCCGCCGGCCAACCGCACGTTCTCGCGGGATTCTTCGTGCTGATAGTGGGGCCGACCGCCCGGCAGGTGACGGTAGTCGTGCCGCTGGTGCACCACCGTGATGTCGGGCGTGGCGTCCACCACCCAGGCCCGTTCGCGGCGCGCGTGGTAAATCATCCAGTTGTCCCAACCCGCGCGGCCGATGGCGAAGTCGGGCAGGTCGCGCAGGCTGCCCCGGGGAAACACGAACACATCCATGCCCGTGGGGTTGAGGGGCTGGCCGCGTGCGGTGCGGGCCAGCGCGGCCGGGTCCAGCGTGGCCCAGTCCAAGGGCTCGGTGATGGCGGTCTCCCAGCGCCGCGCGCTGACCAGCAACCGACGACGGCCCAGGTAAGGCTCCAGCGCGTGCAGGCCGCGCAGGAAGTCGGGCAGCAAGATGATGTCCGCGTTGAGAAAGGCCAGCCAGGGGGTGGTGGCCTGCGCCTGGGCCTGGGCGAACATGTCCGCGATGAGGGGCGTGCCAAAGCGGTTGCGGCGCACCGCGGGCTGATGCCGAAACCCGAACTCGGCCGCGGCCTCGGCCACCCCGGCTTCGATGCCGAACAGCACCACCTCGACCTGGGGCCCCAACGCGCGCCACGACCCAAAGGCGTTGCGCTGAATCATGGCGATGAAGGGGTCGTCGAACGGTTTGGGCGAAGTGAACAGGGTAATGTGCGCCATGCGCGTCACCGCCGGGGGTGATGGTATTCGGTCGGGCCCAGCGGGCACAGCCGCTCGGCCTGAGGGCCTAAGTAGTATAACTCGATGACCGCGTCTTCGTAGCACGGCGTATAACGCCGAAACAGCAAATCCACCACTTCATCCGAACGCTGAGCATACAGCCGACGCACCCAATCCCACGCGGGGCGCATGTACACGGCCGCGGCCTGACCGGCGATGAAGCGGCGATGGTTGGGGTCCACGGCCTCGCGATAGCCCAAGGGCCCGCGCACGGGCATGGCCTGGGCGAATTCCTGGAGCCGATAGGCCGGTCGGTCGGCCCACAGCAGAATGGGCTCGGGCGCGTTGGTCACCAGGGGAATGTTTTCGGGCCAGGCCCGCAAAAAGGCCCAGGTCGCGGGATGGCGCCATTGGGGCCCGGTGTAACTGGCATCGCGCAGCAGTTGGTCGAAACGGTGGATTTGCGGCAGGGCATAGAGCACGAAGCCCACCAGCGCGGCCGTCCACGCGAGGTCCAGCGCGCGCCGCGCCCGGGGCGACCAGCCGCGCCGGCGGGCGTCGAGGTCCACGGCCAGGGCATAACCCGCGGCCAGCAGCCCGAACACGAACCAGGGCAGCATGACGCGCGGGGTGAAGTCGGGCTCGGGCCGTCGCACCAAAAAGGCCACGAAGAAGAAGGCCGCGTACAGATGGCCGAACGCACCGGCCAGCGCGCCGGCCTGAGCCGCCGCGGTCTGGGGCGTGGGGGGCTGGGTGCGCGCTCGCCGCGCCAGGGCCAGGGTCGCGGCCAGGCTCAGGCCCACCAGCAGCCAGGGCACGGCCAGGCTCCAGGGATGGCGGAACCAGCCTCGCCAGCGCACCCAACCGTTCCAGAAGGCGGGAGGCAGCGCGGCCACGAAGGCGTAAGCCTTGGTGAAGACCTCGGCCGTGGTGGGCACCGCGAAATGCAAGCCGTTGCCCTGGGCGCGCATGTACAGATTCCAGGCCCCGTAGGTGGCCAGCAGCACGCTCCAGGCCTCGGCCGCGCGGCGGATGCGCACGCGGCGCGGCAGCGGGGCCAGCATCAGCGCGGCAGGCAGCGCGGCCAGATAGTACAGCCCCGCGTAGCGCACCAGCAGGCTCAGGGCCGCGGCCGCCACCGCCACCCACCACCACGCGGCCCTGTGGGTGCGGCCATAGGCCCACGCGGCCGCCCAGGTGACCACGGCCAGGGCCAGAAAGGGCGGCTCGGTCATCACGCCGCTCATGTGCTGCAACACCGCGGGCTGCAGGGCCACGGCCGCGGCCAGACCCAATCCCCAGCCCGGCCGCCGCGGGAAGGCCCGCAGGCCCACCCAGGCCAGCCCGGCCACGAACAGGCCGTACATGGCCGCGTCCAGGATGCGGGCCGCGGTCAACCACGAGAGCCCCGCGCCGCGCATGAGCGCGGCCAACAGCAGCGGGTACAGCGGTGGATAGTGGGCCAGGGGGACCCAATGTTCGGGCGACTCGCGCACCACCAGGCCGCGTCCGGCCAGCACGCCGCGCGCCGCATCCACATAAGCGACCGAGTCGGACAGCGCCCACGGCACGCGCGCCACGGTGGCCCACAGCAGTACGGCGGCCAGCAGGCCCAGGCCCACGGCCAGTCCGACGGCGTTGCGGGGCTGCGCGGTCCAAGCCGACGAGGCCTCTTGCGCTTCCACCGATTGCCTCTCCTACACCAGGGGTTTGGCCCGCTTACCATACCACAAAACGCGGCCACCCCCAAGAGCGGGCCGGGCGAAAGCGCTTTGGAAGGGCAGGAGCCCGCACCCGCCTACCCGCTGACGCCTGGCGCCTGTCCGCTGTCGTGGCATCTCGCGCCACGGCAAGGGCCGCCTTTCGGCCATGCCGGGGGCGACCGGCCGGTCGCCCCTACAGGGCGCTGCGCGCCCTCGCAACGACACGGACAAAGGGGCGTCGTGGTCGCAGGCAGGCGCAGTAGACCTTCCGGCAACATTCGCGCGCCCGCGGGCGCGCCGCCCGGCGCTGGTATAATTCCCCTGTCGCATCCGTCCCCCGGCGTTGGCCGGTGCGGAGCCTTTCCCCGGGAGAATTGTCATGCCCTGGCTGGACGATCTGATTCGCCGCGTGCCGCCTTTGGCCCGCACTCGACAGCACCACGCCCTGGAGCACGCCACGCTGCACATCCTGGCCCGGCGCTTCCCCCAGCAGCCGATGGCCGGACACTCCGACAGCGGCGGCTTTTGGATTTTGGGCGCGGTGCCCACCGAGGAGGTCGAGCGGGCCGTGACCGAAGCGCTGGAGCGCCTGCAGCGGGGGGAGGCGCACCTGGCCCTGCATCCCGGCTGCGGCACCAATTACCTGGCCACGGGCGGCCTGGCCGCGTTGGCCGGGTTGTTCGGCTTTGCCGGCGCGCGGCGCTGGCGCGACCGCTGGGACCGCTTCCCGCTGGTGATGTTCCTGAGCATGCTGGCGCTGCTGATGGGGCGCCCCCTGGGCTTCTGGTTGCAGCGCTGGGTGACCACCGACGCGCGGGTGGACGACCTGGAGGTGGTCGAGGTGCGCCCGACCCGCCGCGGCCGCCTGCCGGCCCACCGGGTCACTACCCGCCGCGTGACCGTCGGCAAGGCATGAGCCGGTCCAAGCGCCCCATCCCCCGGGTGTACATCTTTCACGGCGACGACCACGCGACGCGCGCCGCGTATGTGGCGCGACTGCGCGCCCGCCTGACCGACGAGGGCGGCGACTGGGCCGAGTGGAACTACCAACGCCTGAGCCCCGAGACCCACACTCTGGCCGACCTGCGGGCCGCGGTGCTGTCGGTGCCCCTGTTCGTGCGGCGGCGCCTGGTGCACGTGGTGCAGCCGCTGGAATGGGGCAAGGACCCGGCCCAACGCGCGACTTTCCTCGAGATTTTGGCCGCGGTGCCCGCCAGCACGGCCTGTGTGCTCGACATCCCCACGCCGCTGGAGACGGGCCGCGGCCGCAAGCCCGCGCACTGGCTGCTGGCCTGGGCGCAGCAGCAGGGCCCCCAGCAGGTGTATGTCAAGGCCCTGCGCGCGCCGCGTGATGTGGACGACATGGCCCGCTGGCTGTTCAAGGCCGCGGCCGAGGTGCAGGCCCGCCTGACCCCCGACGCCGCGCAGGCCCTGGCCGCGGCCATCGGTACCGACACCTGGCGGGGGCTCAACGAGATGCGCAAACTGGCCCTCTACGCGGGCGACCGGCCCATCACCGCGGACGATGTGGCCGCGTTGGTGGAAGGCGATTGGGCGCCCGACCTGTTCCGCTGGCTGGACGAAGTGGGCGCGGGGCGCATGGACGCGGCCTGGCGCTATCTGCGCCAACTGCTGGAACGCCACGGGCCCGGCTATGTGTGGAACATGGTGCTGCGGCACTTCCGCCTGCTGCTGGTGCTGCGGGATGCCCTCGAGCAGGGCGCGGCGCTGTCAACGGTGGCGCGCGAGTGGCGCATCCCCGATTTCGCGCTGAACCGCTACCGCCGTCAAGCCCTGCGCTTTTCGCCCGCCGCGCTGCGGCGTCTGTATCGCCTGCTCTACACCTTGGAAGCCCGCTTTCGGGCCCACGAAATCACCCAAAGCGAGGCCCTGGAAGCGCTGTTGATGGCCCTGACCCCAACCACGAAGGCCCAGGCATAGCGCGTATGGCGTCTCCTCCGGCTGCATCTTCCTCTCCCTGGCGCGTGTTGGGCGGCCTGCTGGCCCTGGTGCTGGCCCTGGTGTTGGGCTGGCGCGGCCTCACCCAGCCGCCGGCGCCCCAGCCCCTCGCGGGGCCGTCGCCCACATCCATGCTGGCCCTCACCCCCGTGCCCGCGGACGGCGCGCCGGTAGAGCATTACCGCGCGGCCGCGTGGGAACTCTTCCTCACCCGGCCCGACCTGCCCGCCGCGCAAAGCCACCGGGGTGGCCCCGATGCTTTTCTGGCCCAGGCCCTGCGCGCGGCCCAGCGCCGCATTGACATGGCCGCCTATGACCTGGATTTGTGGAGCCTGCGCGACGCGCTGCTCG
Source organism: Anaerolineales bacterium (assembly GCA_015494815.1). Classification (GTDB taxonomy): domain Bacteria; phylum Chloroflexota; class Anaerolineae; order Anaerolineales; family DRMV01; genus JAADEN01. The sequence goes on from WGAK01000141.1 coordinate 7,587, forward strand.
AGGCCCACCGCCGGGGCGTCGCCGTGCGCCTGGTGGTGGACGAAGACCACCGCACCCCCGAGGTGCAGGCCCTGCAGCAGGCGGGCATCCCCGTGGTGTTCGACCAGGGCAAGGGCCTGATGCACCACAAGTTCGTGGTCGTGGACGATGCCGAGGTGTGGACCGGCTCCATGAACTTCACGGTCAACGGCGCCTATCGCAACGGCAACAACCTCATCCGCCTGACCTCGTCCCGGCTGGCCGCGGACTATCGCCGCGAGTTCGAGGAGATGTTCGCCGAGCACCGCTTTGGCCCCGACTCGCGCGCGGACACGCCCTATCCGCATCTCACCCTGAACGGCGTGCCGGTGGAGGTGTACTTCTCGCCCGACGAGCATCCCCAGGCCCGGCTGGTGTCGCTGCTGCGGGAGGCTCACAACGAGGTGCTGTTGCTGGCCTACACCTGGACCGCCGACCCGCTCACCGACGCGCTGTTGGCGCAGGCCCAGGACGGGGTGGCGGTCTACGGCTGGCTCGAGGCCGCGCAACTGGACGCCGCGGGGCACGACTACCCGCGCCTGCAGGCCGCAGGGCTGGAGGTGACGCCCGACCCGCTGCCCGGCATGCTGCACCACAAAGTGCTGGTGCTGGACCATCAGGTGGTGGTGCTGGGCTCCTACAACTTCACGCGGGCGGCCGATGTGCGCAACGACGAGAATCTGCTGGTGGTACGCGATGCCAACCTGGCCGCGGCTTTTTACGCCTGGTGGCAAACCCAGCGCGCGGCCTGGCCGTAGGCCCGGTCGCGGGCCGGGGCTCTGGCTCGGTCTCGTGCTGCTGCTGATAGGGGGGACGGGCTGCCGCGGGCCCGCGCCGTCGCCCGTGGCGACCCGGTCGCCCACGCCGTGGCCCACGCCGCGCGCGTACCGGTCCCCCACGCCGCCGCGGCCGCTGCCGACGGTGACCTTTCCTGCCGCGACCCCGGCCGCGGCCACACCCACGCCCATCGTCCACATCGTGCAAGAAGGCGACACCTTCTCGAGCATCGCGCTGCGTTACGGCGTCACGGTCGAGACGCTGCAGAAGGCCAACCCCGGGCTCGACCCGGCCGCGCTGCCCGTGGGCGCGCAGGTCGTGGTGCCCCAGGCGGGGCAGGCCCTGGGCCTGCTGGCCACGCCTACCCCCCAGCCGGTGCAGGTGCGGGGGCCCTGGTGCTTCGCCACCGCCACCCGCGCGGTGTGCACCCTGGCCGCGCGCAACCCCGGCCGCGCGCCGTTGCTGTCAGTGCAGGTGCTGCTGGAGGTCAACGACCCCACCTGGGGAGCGGATGCGCCCTGGCAGACCACGGTCCGGCCGTGGGTGCTGTTCGTGCCGCCCCAAGGCGAAGTGCCCCTGGCCGTGCCGCTGCCGCGCGCGCTGGGCCCGCAAGCCGCGGTGCGCGCGGTGGTGCTGCAAGCCCTGCCCGCGGACGCGGCCGAACCGGGGGTGCGTCCGCTGGAGGCCCAGGCCCAACCGCCGCCCGCGTCCACCGCGCCGCCCTGGCCCGTGACGGTCACCGTGGCCGACGCGGAAGACGACGCCCTGGTGGGCGTGCTGGTGGCCGCCTACGACGCGGCCGACCGGGTGGTGGCCGTGCGCTACGCCGAGGCTCCCGCCGCGGCCTGGGCCGCGGGGCGCACGGTATGGCTGTATCCCCTGGCCCAGGGGCCCTGGCAGCGGGTGGCCGTTTGGGCCGAAGCCTACCCCTGAGGCCCGGGAACGCGATACAATGAAGACATGAGCGAGCCGTTGAGCATCGTGCCCCTGGTGGTAGGCCCTCTGGAGACCAACGCCTATCTGCTGGCCGACCCGGCCAGCCGCGTGGCCGTGGTGGTGGACCCCGGCGCGGAAGGTCGTCGCATCGCCGCGGAAGCGCAACGCCGGGGCTGGCGCATTCGGCATGTGTGGCTCACCCACGCGCACTTCGACCACATCGCGGGGTTGGCCGAACTGGCCGAAGCCCTGCCCACCTGGCCGCTGGTCGCGCTGCATCCCGACGATGTGTGGCTGTGGCGCCTGGAGGGCGGCGCGCCGTTGTTCGGCCTGCGGCTGGACCCCGGCCCCGAGCCCACGGTCCACCTGCGCCACGGCCAGCGTTTGCGCGTGGGCGCGGTGGAATTCGAGGTGCGGCACGCGCCCGGCCACACGCCCGGGCATGTGATGTTCTACGCGCCCGCGGTCGGGGTGCTCCTGGCCGGGGATGTCATCTTTCGCGAAAGCATCGGCCGCACCGACCTGCCCCAGGGCGACCACGACGCGTTGCTGCACAGCATCCGCACGCAAGTGCTCACCCTGCCCGACGAAACCCGCATTCTGCCCGGCCACGGCCCGGCCACCACGGTGGGGCACGAGCGGCGCTTCAACCCGTTCGTGGCCGAGGCCGACTGATGCGCCTGTGGTACGGAGAAGCATCATGACCGAGCGGGCCGCCGCCATCACCTGGGCCGAAGTGGACCTGGACGCCTATCAAGCCAACCTGCGCGCATTGCAGCAGTGGGTGGGGCCGCGCGTGCAGGTGTTCGCGGTGGTCAAGGCCAACGCCTATGGGCACGGACTGGTGCCCATGGCCCGGGCCGCGGTGCAGGCCGGCGCCACCCGGCTGGTGGTGCACCGCCTGGAAGAGGGCCTGGCGCTGCGCGCCGCGGGCATTGCCGCGCCCATCTTGCTGTTGGGGTATGTGCCCGTGGCTGCCGCGCCGGCCGTTGCCCAACATGGCCTCATCCCCACGGTCATCACCCTGGAATTTTTGCAGGCCCTGGCCTCGCACGCCAGCCCCGCGCGTCCCCACCCCGTGCACATCAATGTAGACACGGGCATGGGGCGCTACGGATTGCTGCCCCACGAGGTGGTGGATTTCCTGCGCGCGGTGCAGCACATCCCCGGCGTGCAGGTGGAGGGCCTGTACACCCACTTCGCCACGGCCGACGAAGCCGACACCACCTATTTGCAGCGCCAATGGACGGTTTTCCGCGAAGTGTTGGCCGCGGTCGAGGCCGCGGGCCTGATGCCGCCGGTGCGTCACGCGTGCAACAGCGCGGCCACCTTCGCGCTGCCCGCCGCGCACCTGGACGCGGTGCGCCCCGGCATTGCCACCTATGGCCTGCGTCCCTCGCTGGCCTGGGAGCCGCCCGTGCCCTTGCGCCCGGTGCTGACCTGGAAGAGCCGCGTGGCCCGGGTGCGCACCCTGCCCGCGGGCAGCAGCATCGGCTACGGCCGCACCTACATCACCAAACGCCCCACCACCGTGGCGCTGGTGCCCGTGGGCTATGGCGACGGCTATGTGCGTCGGCTGTCCAATCGGGCCCAGGTGCTGGTGCACGGCCGGCGTGCGCCCGTGGTCGGCCGGGTGAGCATGGACCAAATCGTGGTGGATGTCTCGCACATCCCCGGGGTGGCGCTGGAAGACGAGGTGGTGTTGCTGGGCGCCCAGGGTGAGGCGCGCATCACCGCCGAAGAGATGGCGGCCTGGGCCGAGACCATCAACTACGAAGTCACCACCCTGATGTTGCCTCGCGTGCCGCGCGTCTATCACGGCGCGGCCGCGTCCCTCGCGTGAGGTGCCCATGCCCCGCCTGGCCCGTTTGTACCTCAAAAGCGCCTTTGCCTACCTGCTGCTGGCCTTCACGGTGGACGGGCTGGCCCTGCTGCCCGGCCTGCGGGCCCGGCCGGTGTGGGCCGTGGTGCGGCCTACCTGGTGGCACTTGTTCCTGGTGGGTTGGGTGACGCAAATGATATTCGGCGCGGCGTATTGGATGTTCCCCATCGTGGGCCACGGCCCCACCAAACGGGGGGACGAGCGCCCGGTCTGGGCCGCGTGGGGGCTGCTCAACGGCGGCCTGCTGCTGCGCACGGTGAGCGAGCCCTGGCAGGCGCTGCACCCCGGGGGGCTCGCGGCCGCGGGCCTGGTGGCCGCGGCGTGGCTGCAATGGGCCGCGGGCGTGGCCTTCGTGGTGCACATCTGGCCTCGCATTCGCGGCTGGTATCGCGGCCCGCGCCCGAGGGAGGCCTGACCATGCCGCGCGTCAGCCGCTGGTATGTGCGCACGGCCTGGGCCCACTTTCTGGTGGCCATCACCTGGGGGGCCTTGCTGCTTACCTACAAAGCCTGGCCCGGCCTGGGCGCGTGGGTCTGGCGACTGCGGGGCTGGCACATCGAGGCCCTGCTGGTCGGGTGGGGCACGCAGATGATTTTGGGCGTGTTGTTCTGGTGGCTGCCCAAATTGCCCGGCGGCGTGAGCCGCGGCCCTCAAGCGCCCGTGTGGCTGGCCTATGGCCTGCTCAACGCGGGGGTGGCCGCGGTGGTGGTCGCGCACACCTGGGGTTGGGGAGATGGGCTCCGCTGGGGCCGGGCCCTGGAGATGCTGGCCGGCCTGACCTTTGCGGTCAACGCCTGGCCGCGCATTCGGCCCTTGGTGCGGGCCCCGGCCCGCCCCCGGAGGACGTCCCCATGAGCCGCCCCTGGTGGCGCCTGGCTGCGGCCGCCGGCCTGCTGAGCGCGGTGGGCATGGGCACCTTAGCCTATGTGGTGCTCTACTACCTGTCTCTTATACACATCTCCGAGCC
>WGAK01000142.1 GCA_015494815.1 Anaerolineales bacterium
CCCTTCCCCCAAGACCACCCCCTGGCCGCGCTGCTGCGCCGTTTCGACCCCGTGCCCCAGGCCCTGGACCTGCTGGAGCGGGCCCTGGCCGACGAGCCCCCCGCCACGCTGCAGCACACGGGCGTGATTCGGCCCGGCTTTTCGCAAGAACTGGACCGCATCGTGCGCGAGTCGCAGCACGCGCGCGAGTGGATTGCCAATCTGGAGGCCGTGGAGCGCGAGCGCACGGGCATCAAGAGCCTCAAGGTGGGCTACAACAAGGTCTTCGGCTATTACATCGAGGTCACCAAAGCCAACACGCACTTGGTGCCCAAACACTACATCCGCAAGCAAACCCTGGTCAACGCGGAGCGGTACATCACGCCCGAGATGAAGGAATACGAGGCCCTGGTGCTGCACGCGGAAGAGCAAATCAAGGCCCTGGAAGCCCGGCTGTTCAAGGATGTGTTGACGCAACTGGCGGCGTGGCGCGGGCGGCTGCTGGGCACCGCGCGGGCCCTGGCCGTGGTGGATGTGCTGGCCGCGCTGGCCGAGGCCGCGGTGGAAAACGACTACGTGCGGCCCGAAGTGGTGGACGAACCCGTGCTGGCCATCCACGGCGGGCGGCATCCGGTGGTGGAGCGGGCTTTGGAGGACGGGCGCTTCGTGCCCAACGACACGGTCTTCGAAGAAGGCGAAATCGTGCGTATCCTCACCGGCCCCAACATGAGCGGCAAGAGCACGTTCTTGCGCCAGACCGCGCTCATCGTGCTCATGGCCCAGATGGGCAGTTTCGTGCCCGCACGGCAGGCCACCATCGGCGTGGTGGACCGCATCTTCTCGCGCATCGGCGCGCAAGACGAGATTCACGCGGGGCAGTCCACCTTCATGGTGGAGATGCTGGAGACGGCCAACATCTTGCACCACGCGACCAACCGCAGTTTGCTCATCCTGGACGAAATCGGACGCGGCACCAGCACCTACGACGGCCTGGCCATTGCCTGGGCCGTGGTGGAGTACATCCACAACCACCCGCGGCTGCGCTGCAAGACCCTGTTCGCCACCCACTATCACGAATTGACCCAACTGGCGGACCGGCTGCCCGGCGTGCGCAACTATCATGTGGCCGTGAGCGAGCAGGGCGGGCAGGTGGTGTTCTTGCACCAAATCGTGCCGGGCCGTGCGGACCGGTCCTACGGCATCCATGTGGCCGAACTGGCCGGTCTGCCCAAGGCCGTGGTGCGCCGCGCGTGGGAGATTTTGCAGCACCTGGAGGCTGAAGGCCGCTCGCCCGGCCAGGAGCCCCACGCCACCCCCGCGCCCCAGGCCGTGCAGTTGGCCCTGTTCCCCGAGACCAACCCCTTGTTGGAGGCCCTGCGCGGCCTGGATGTGGACAACCTGACGCCCCTGGAGGCGCTCAATCTGCTGTATCGCTGGAAGCAGACCTACGCGCGCGACGGCGAATAAGCCGGGCCGCGGAGCCGGTCCAGCCCCGCGGCCCACGGCCTACGCCTGACGCAGACGTTCACGGCACGGGCTCGCCGTCGCACATCCACTGGCAGCCGTCGTACTCACAGCGTTTGTAGAACGGCCCGCCCCAGTTGTCATCGCACACCCAGACCCCCGTGGCGTACTCCTGGCAATAGTCCGCAGGCTGGCATTCTTCTTCGCCGCCTTCCTCGCCGGGCGGCAGGTGGATGCCGACGCACGACCAGCGGCATTCCTCTTCGGACCAGACGCAGTTGTCGAACTCACCGATGCCGGGGCACACCCAGGGCGGGGTGCGGTCTTCGATGTAGAAGCACGACGCGTCGGGCAATTCGCAGTCTGCGCACACCCACGCGCACCACTCGCTATACCAGTGGCAATGCATCCGGGGCGGCCCTTGCCCAGGCGGCATGCCCTCGCACAGGTGCGGGTCGCGGGTGCAATCCACCACATCGCACACCCAGGTGTGCTCGGCCTCCCGTTCGCAGGACTCGTAGGGCAACGGCAAAAAGCCGCACACGGTCTGCTGCTGGAAGGTGCAGGTCAGCGGGTCATAATGCCATTCCACGACCTCCATGCCCATGCCGTCGCCATCCCCAGGCGAAGTGAGGTCGCAGCGCAGGAACGAGCCGTCGGGTGCGACCAGGCAGGTCAGGTCGTCGCCGCAGCGATAGACCTGGCCGTCGTAGGTGCAATTGCCGCGCTTCTGGGCGTCTTCGGTGATGATGGCGTCCAGCGTGCGTTTGGGGTCCACGCACCACTGCTCGTGGCCGCAGGTGTAGCGGCACAGGGTCGCATCCCACGAGCAGTACCAGCGCGCCGCGGTGGGCGAGCCAAAGGCCTCGGGATTCTGCGCCGCGATGTCCGCGGTCTCCGACATGGCCCACTCCACCATGTCCGCGGTAGGCGCCTCGGAGCACTTCATCTCGCAGCGGAAATCCGGCGCGCACACTTCCAGGCAGAACAGTTCGTTGGGCAGGGGCGGCCCCTCGGCGACGGGCTGCCCTTCTTGCAAGGTCATGCTCGTGCATACCACCTGGCCGTCATGCTCGACATAACACCGGTAGGCCTGCGTATGGTCATTGGGCAATTGCACCCAGGCGCGCAGGTGACCGCTTTCCGCAGAGCGGGTCAACTGCTCGATGAAGGCCTGATAATGGGCGGCCAATGCGCCCAGGTCATCGGTGCCGAAGCACACGGGCGTACCGCGGCAATCCCAGCGGCAGAGCACGGGGTCCCAGTGACAGTAGCGGTTCAGGCTCTGGCCCTGGTCGTCCACGGTACACTGCATCCAGCCGCCGCCCAGGTCTTGACACCCTTCCACCGGGGCTTCGGGCGGTGCGGGGCACAGCGGGTGGAGCGGGTCTGTGCTGCGGCACAGGCACGGCTCGATGCCCAGGGGCCGATAGCCGAAGGGCGTGTAACAGGTGTTGTCGGCCTGGGCGATGGCGTCCACATGAGGATGGCCCGTGTAAGGGCTCCCGGCCTGTTCCGCGGTGAAGGTGTCGTGATAGTCCATGCGGGCGGGGTCGTGCAGTTGCGCGTCGGCCCAGGCGCGCCACAGGAACATGGGCTGCTCGCGGCTCACCCACGCCGCGGGGAAGGCGAACTCGATGGTGGGGTGGCCGTCTTGCAAGCGCGCCCGCACCCAGGCCGCACCCGGCAAGTCCCCCTGCCCATCGCGCCACAGCACGGCCTCGTAGCCGTCGCTGGCCCGGTTGGGCGCGTCGCTGGCGCAGGCCTGGGCATCGCCGACATCGTGGTTGGGGTCCGCGTACACCGCGACGCCCTGGGTGCTCCAGGTGGGGCTCCAGGGCCCGCGGGCCCACAACAGCAC
>WGAK01000143.1 GCA_015494815.1 Anaerolineales bacterium
CCCTACTCGGGCAGCGTGGCCTGTCCCCCCGCGCTGTACGGCGCAGCCTTGGGCCCGTGCGTGTCCACCGGCCCGGCTGTTTATCTGGCCCAGTGGCAGCAGTTGGGCTTCCCTTATGGCGGCACCGATTTCCCCGGCGTGCGCCTGCCCCTGACCTGGCTGGTGTTGCCCACCCCCGAGACGCGCTACGCCTGGGTCACGGCCGAGCGCCTGCGGCTCTATGCCACCGCACAAGATGCCGTGGAAGAAACCGACAAGCCCTTGCGGGGCATGGGGCCGGGCTTCATGTTCATTGCCTACGACGCGTACAAACGCCTGGGCACCCGGGCCGCCTATCGCACCACCGACGGCTATTGGGTCAACAGCAAGGCCGCGGAGCCCGTGACGCCGTCCACCTTCCGCGGCGTGCTCTTCCCCACCGACGCGCCCACGCGACCCTTCGGCTGGGTGCGGCTGCGTGAGGTGCGGCCCAAGGCCACGCCCGGCCGCGGCACCTGGGACTATGCCCCTTACCCCCTGCGCCGCTACCAACTGGTGCAGGTTTACGACACCCGCACCGTGGACGACCAGGAGTGGCTGCTGGTGGGCCCGGATTTGTGGGTCGAAGAGACCGCCATTGCCACCGTCACCCCCAGCCCAGCCCCGTCCGAAGGGGTTCCCACCGACCGCTGGATTGCCATTGACGTGTACGAACAAACCCTGGCCGTCTACCAGGACCGCCGCCTGGTGTTCGCCACCATGATTTCCAGCGGCACGGGGGAATTCTACACCCGGCAGGGCGTGTTCCAGATTCAGACCAAATTGGTCACCGAAGACATGCGGGGCGCGTTCACCGCGGACAAGAAGGACTTCTACTACCTGGAAGATGTGCCCTGGACCATGTACTACGACGGCGCGCGGGCCATTCACGGCGCGTATTGGCACGACGGCTTTGGCTTCAAGCAGTCGCACGGCTGCGTCAACCTGTCGGTGGCCGACGCCTACTGGGTCTTTCAGTGGGCCCACGAGGGCGATTGGGTGTATGTGTGGGACCCTACGGGCGAGACGCCCTTTGAGTAGGGCTCAGAACCAGGCCCGCACCGCGGCCCGCCGCACTTTGCCGCTGGCCGTGCGGGGGAGTTGCGCCACGAAGCGCCAGCGGCGGGGGACTTTGTATCCGGCCAGGTACTGCCGACAAAAAGCCTGCAACGCCGCGGGGGAAACGCTCCGCTGGGGGCGGAGCACCACCGCGGCGGCCACCTGCTGCCCCCATTCGGGGTCGGGGACGCCCACCACCGCGGCGTCGGCGACCGCGGGGTGCTGCCGCAGCACGGCTTCTACCTCGTGCGGGGCCACATTTTCGCCGCCCGTGACGATGAGGTCGTCGCGACGGGCCAGCACCCACAAATCGCCGTCCAGGTCCACATAGCCCGCGTCGCCGGTGCGCAGCCAGCCGTCGGGGTGCAGGGCGCGGCGGGTGGCCGCGGGCGCGCGCCAGTAGCCCCGAAACACCCCCGGCCCGCGCACCCAGATTTCCCCCACCTGGCCCGCGGGCAGGGCGTGCCCCGCGGGGTCGCGCACGCTCACCTCGGTGAACAGCAAGGCCCGGCCCACGCTGCCCGGTTTGGCCCACACCGCCGCGGGGGCCGCGGTGGCGACCTGCGACGCGGCTTCGGTCAGCCCATAAGTCAACGCCACGGGGAACCCGCGCGCGCGGGCCTCGGCCAGCAAGTCGGCCCCTGCGGCCGCGCCGCCCACCAGCAGCACCCGCAGCGCGCGCGGGGCCGGAGCCTGGGGCGCGGCCCGCAGCAGCCGATATAGCATGGTGGGCACCACCGACACCAGGGTGGGCTGCCAGCGGTGCAGGTCGTGCCACAGGGCCTGGGGGTCGAACGAGGGCCGCGGCGGGGGAATCACCACCGCGGTGCCGTACAGCGCGCTGCGCATCACGATGGACAGGCCGCCCACATGATACAGCGGCAGGGTGAGCAGCCAGCGGTCGCGGGGCGACACGCCCAGGCGATAGCCCGCGGCCAGTGCGCTCCAGAAGAAGTTGGCCGGGGTCAGGCGGGCGATTTTGGGCGCCTGGGTGGTGCCCGAGGTCAGCAGCAGCACCTCGACCGGAGCCGTGCCCGAGGGCGGCTCAGAGGGCCGGGACGGCGATGGCGGCGCGGAAGGCAAGGCCCAGACCGGCGCATCGGGCGGCAGCCGTAGTCCCGCCGCGGCCTCGGGCGTGACCAGCACCGCGCGCGGCTGCACCGTGTCCAGCACGCGCGCGTGCTCATGCGGGCCGAAGCGCAGGTGCAGCAGCACGGGCGTGAGGCCCACCCGCAGCAGGCCATGCCACAGCGCCAGCGCCTGGGGCGTAGGCCGCACGGCCAGGGCCACCCGCTGGCCAGCCTGCAAGCCCTGTTCCCGCAGCCAGTGGGCCCAGGCGTGGGCCTGCGCGTGCAGCGTGGCATAGTCCCAGGCCACGCGCGGGGCCAGCACGGCCAGCCGCCGGGGCGTCGCGGCAGCCCGCCAGGCCAGCACATCGGGGGGCGGCGCAGAGGGCTCGCCGAACATCCCGCGCTCCGGCTTCACGCCGCGGCCGCGTCGGCCTGCCGCATCCGCATCAGGCACTCAGCCAGGCGAAAGTCGTCCTCTTCGTCAATGTCCACCGCCTCGAGCCGCGGAATCTCGAACAGCAGCGGGTTGCGCCCCAGCCGGTTGCCGCGCGCCAGCAGCCCCTCGCGGTCGAACAGATACAGGCACGAGTTTTCCTCGTACACAGGCGGCAGGTCTTGGGTGCGCAGCAGGCGTTGCGGGTCGTGGTTGATGGGCTGCCCGGCCGCGTCCCACAGGCGGGTTTGCCAGCGGGTGACGCCGAACAGCGAATCGTGCCGGGGGTAGTGGGCGAAGAACATGGCGATGGCCCGGCGCACCGTTTCGGGCCGCAGCAAAGGGTTGGTGCTGTGGGTTTGCAGGTAGAAGCGGGCCGGCACCTGCTGCGCGTCGTGCACCAGGATGGCGTTCATGGGGATGTGCCCATCGCGCAGGTGGGGCGGGCGTTCGAGCACGCGCACCTGGGGGAAATGGGCCTTCAGGCCGGCCTGAATGACGGGGCTGTCGGTGTCCACCACCACCAACTCGATGTCGGGCACGGCCAGCAGGGTGCGCACAATGTACGAATACAGTGGCGCGCCGGCCAGGGGACGGTAGTTCTTGCCGGGCACCCGCTCGCTGTGATGGCGCATGGGCACCAGCGCGACCAGGCGATACATGGCGCTCCTCGAGGCGGGGTTAGCCGGCGCGGTGTTGCGCGCCGCGGCGCATGTTGTCGGGAATGAGCACGGCCACGGTGTGCCCGCGCACCGTGGGCTCCGCGGCGCCCTCGGGCCGCAGGTCGGTTTCCACGATGACCTTGCGCGCGCCGATTTCCACCGGCCGCGAGCGCAGCACCAAGGTGGGGCCCAACGGCGTGGGCTTGAGATAGTCCACCTTGAGCGAGGCGGTCACGAAGCGGGGCGCGGGCTCGTGCTCCAGGTCCACACCGTGGGCCTCGGCCCAGGCCGCGGCCGCGGTGCCGATGCTGTGGCAGTCAATGAGTGAGGCCAGCAGGCCGCCGTACACGAAGCCCGGCACCGCGATGTGGTAAGGCCGCGGTTGGATGCGGGCCGTGCCCACCTCGCCGTCCCAAAAAGTCTGGATGTGCAGGCCGTGCTCGTTGTGCCGGCCGCACCCGTAGCAATAGGCGAAGTCGTCGGGATACAGGTCTTGAATGGGAACCACGCGTAAATCAATGCTCATGGGGCGCTCCTTGCACGCAGAGGATGAAACGCGGCCGGGTCGTGCGCTGGGCTACGGCGCGCGCCACCGGGCCGCGGCGGCATGGGCATCCAGGGCCTCGGCCTCGGCCAGGGTGGCCGCGGGGCCGCTCAGGGCCTGGGCCGTGTCGGGGTCCAGGGCCACCACGCCCACCCACTTGACGAAGTCCAGCACCGTGAGC
>WGAK01000144.1 GCA_015494815.1 Anaerolineales bacterium
CATAATAGGCCCGTCGAATCCGCACCCGTCCGTGCTGGGTCATCACCTCGCGTTCTTTGTAGCCCTTGAACTCCCACGCTCCGCCGCAGGCACACGGTTGGCTTGGGCGTTCTCCGCTCCCCTGCTGGGCAATCCCTGCCTCCATCAAAAGTCCCTTTATTGTTTGCAGGGTTTGTGCCGCCCGCTCTTCCAATTCCCGCAGCGTGGCCCCCTGGTGTGTTTCCGACCAGGCCAAAAAGGCTTCCATGGCCTCCCTACATTGTTGCAAGGCTTCTTGTTTCATGGGGCTTCTCCTAAGGTTTTTTCTCCTCCAATTGTACTCCCCTCCACCAAGCTGGGACACACCCTAGGGCAGGGTTTCGCCGTGAGGCGGGTTCAGCACCTCGCGCAGCGCAGCCCGAAAGCGCTTCTGCTCCTCCACCCGCCCGAAAAAGGGCTTGCCGTTGACCAGCAGGGGCCGGGTCATGACTGCTCCTCCCGCATCGGCTCTCGGGTTGGGCTTACGGCCCCGGCCTCAGCGCCCTTTCCACGCCGGGGAGCGTTTGTTCAGAAAGGCGTCCATGCCCTCGCGCTGGTCTTCGGTGGCAAAGAGCAGGTAGAACAAGCGGCGCTCGTAGGCCAGGCCCGCGCTCAGGGTGCTTTCCAGCGCGTAGTTGACGGCCTCTTTGCCCAGGCGCACGGCCACGGGCGCGCGCTCGGCAATGGCCTGGGCCAGTTTCAGGGCCTCGTCCAGGTACTGCTCGGTGGGCACCACCCGGTTCACCAGGCCGAAGCGGGCCGCCTCTTCCGCGGTCAGCCGCCGGTCGTTGAGCACCATCTCCATCGCCAGGTACTTGCCCACCGTGCGGGTCAGCCGCTGGGTGCCCCCCGCGCCCGGAATGACGCCCAGGTTGATTTCGGGCTGGCCGAAGCGCGCGTTCTCCGCGGCCACGATGATGTCGCAGGCCATGGCCAACTCGAAGCCGCCGCCCAGCGCCCACCCGGCCACCGCCGCGATGACGGGCTTGTGCACCTGCCGCAGGCGGTCGAACAAATCCACATAGCCGCTCAGCAGCATGTCCACCGCGCTGGCCTGGCTCATGGCCTTGATGTCCGCGCCGGCCGCGAACACCCGCTCGGTGCCGGTGATGACGATGGCGCCCACGGCCTCGTCCGCGTCCCAGGCCGCCAGCCCGTCCATCAGTTCACGCAGCAGCGCGGGGCTCAGCGCGTTGTAGGCCTTGGGGTTGTTCAGGCGCAACAGGCCCACCCGGCCGTGGCGTTCGCGCAGCACCAAAGGCGTGTTTTCGCTCATGGGGTTTTCCTCCGGGGGAAGGGGGTTTCAGGCCAGCCCGACCTTAGGGGCCTGGCCCTGCAACAGGCGGCGGGCAATGACCAGCCGCTGAATCTCGCTGGTTCCCTCGCCGATGGTCATCAGGCGCACATCCCGATACATGCGCTCCACGGGGTATTCCCGGCTGTAGCCATAGCCGCCGTGGATTTGGATGGCGTCGCGGGCCACTTTTTCGGCCATCTCGGTGGCGTACAGTTTGGCCATCGCCGCGGCCTGGGCGAAGGGGCGGCCCTGGTCTTTGAGCCAGGCCGCGTAGTAGACCATGAGCCGCGCCGCGTGGATGGCGGTGGCCATGTCGGCCAGCATGAACTGGATGGCCTGGAAGTGGGCGATGGGCTGGCCGAAGGCCTGGCGTTCCTGCGCGTAGCGGCGGGCCTCGTCGAACGCGGCCTGGGCGATGCCCACCGAGAGCGCGGCAATGCCGATGCGGCCGCCGTCCAGAATCTCTAAGGTCTGGTGCAGGCCCCGACCTTCCTGCCCCAGCAGCGCGTCGGCCGGCAGCCGCACCTGGTCGAAGGTCAGCGCGTGGCTGTGGCTGGTGCCCAGGCCCATCTTGCGCTCGGGCGGGCCCACGTGCAGGCCCGGGGCCTCGCGCGGCACGATGAACATGCTCAGCGCCTTGCTGCTGCGCTCGGGCCGGGTGCGGGCCAGCACCACGATGAACGCGGCCGCGCCCGCGTTGGTAATCCACATCTTTTGGCCGTTGAGCACCCACCCGTCGCCCTCGCGGGTGGCGCGGGTCTGGATGCCCTGCAGGTCCGAGCCGGCCTGGGGCTCGGTCAGGGCCAGCGCGGCCAGGCGCTCACCCGTCACGGCCCGGGGCAGCCAGGTTTGCTTTTGGGCCTCGGTGCCAAAGCGCACGATGGGCTCCAGCCCCAGGCAGTTGTGGGCCTCGACGGTCAACGCGGTGCCCGCGTCGCCCCAGCCCAGGGCTTCCAGGGCCACGGCCTGAGCCAGGGTGTCCAGGTCGCTGCCGCCGTAGGCCTCGGGCACGGTCATGCCCATTAAACCAAACGCGCCGCCTTTGCGCAGCGCGTCCCAGTGCAGTTGATGGTGCTCGGCCAGTTCCGCGGCCTGGGGGCGCACCTCCTTGGCCGCGAAATCCAGCACCGCATCTCGCCACATGCGAAGTTCGTCGGTCAGGGCAAAATCCATGGGGTCCTACTCCTGCGAAGTGCGAGCATCGAGCATCTTGCCGACCACGACACCGACATTATAACGCATCTCGCCGTTGTCGCGAGGCGGCAATCGGGGTATCATATACCGCGTCGCCTCCCGACACGCGCCACCTTCGTGGGAGCATGGTATGGCATCGTTGAAGGGCTGGTTGGGGCACATCCCCGGCCTGGTGGAGTTGGATTGGTATTTGCGGACCCGGCACCGGGTGGAATTGCACCGGATGCTGCGCCACATCGCGCCCTGGCTGTGGCAATGGGCGCATCAGGCCGTGGAAGCCGCCGCGACCGCGCCGCGCGGCAGGCGTGTGGCCGTGTTCGCCATGCTCGCGCCGTGGGTGGCGCACACCACGCTGCTGAGCCTGGCTTTGCGCGCGCTGGGCCATCGGGTCGCCCTGGGCTATCTGCCCTATCAGAACTGGAGCGACCGCGAGACCCGGTGGGATGTGCGCAAGTGGGACCTGAACTACCGGGCGTTGCTGTCGCAGGCGCGCGTGGCCCTGGAGCCGGTATCGCTGCTGCGCGTGGGCCCCGGGCCGGTGCCCGCGGCGCTGGAGCCCGCGCTGCGGGCCCTGACGCGTCGCGATGTGGCCTACACCCGCCAGCGGGAGGATGTGGACGAGCGTTCGCCCCTCTTTGCCCTGCGCTGGCAGCGCAACCGTCGCGCGGCCGCGGCGCTGCTGCGCTGGTGGCGCACCTGGCGCCCCGATGTGGTGGTGGTGCCCAACGCCACGGTGCTGGAGTTCGGCGTCGCCTACCTGGTGGCCCGGCATTTGGGCCTGCCCGTGGTGAGTTACGAATTCGAGTATCAGAAAGGCCACGCCTGGATTTCGCAGGGCGCGCCGGTGATGGCGTTGGACACCGACGACCTGTGGGCCGCGGTGCGCGACCAGGACCTGACACCGGCCCAGTGGCAGCGGCTGCAGGCGCTGATGACGGCCCGCCGCGGAGGCCGCACCTGGGGCGACCACGCGCGCGCCTGGCAAAACACGGGGCGGGCCGGCGGCGAGGCCCTGCGCCAACGCCTGGGCCTGGATGACCGGCCGGTGGTGCTCATCGCCACCAATGTGTTCGGCGATTCGGTTACCCTCGACCGCCAGGTCTTCTCTCAGGGCATGGCCGATTGGCTGGCCGACACCTTGCGCTTCTTCGCCCGCCGCCCCCAAATGCAGGTGGTGGTGCGGGTGCATCCCGGCGAGGCGCTGCTGGTGCCGGGAGGGATGTCCATGCTGCAGGTCATTCGGCAGGCGTTGCCCCAGCCCCCGGCCCACATCCATGTGGTGCCCCCCGACGCCAAAATCAACACCTACGACCTGGTGGACCTGGCCGCGCTGGGCCTGGTCTACACCACCACCTTGGGGCTGGAGATGGCCACGGACGGCGTGCCCGTGGTGGTGGCCGGGCAGGTGCATTACCGCGGCCGGGGCTTCACCTGGGACCCCGCCACCTGGGACGCGTATTACGACCTGCTGGAGCGGGCGTTGCGCGACCCCGCGGCCCTGGCCTTGACCCCCGCGCAGGTCGAGGCGGCCCGGCGCTACGCCTACCATTTCTTCTTCACCTATCCCCGGCCGTTCCCCTGGCATCTCATGTTTTGGGAAGAGACTTTGGCGGCCTGGCCCTGGGACAAGGCCCTGGCCGAGCCCGCGTTTCGCGAGACCTTCGGCCTGTTCGCAGGGGAGCCTATGCGTTGGGCCGCCTGGGCCCGGGCCGAAGCGGAGCCCTTCCCCCAACCCCCTTCGTGAGGAGTTCGACGCATGGATTGGTCGCAACAAACGGTGCTGGTGACGGGCGGCACCGGTTCTTTTGGCAAGAAATTCATCGAGATTTTGCTGCGCGAGTATCACCCGCGTAAAATCATCGTCTTCAGCCGCGATGAACTCAAGCAGCACGAAATGCGCCTGAGCGGCTTCGACCACCCCAACATGCGCTACTTCATCGGCGATGTGCGCGACCGCGACCGTTTGCGGCGGGCCATGCAAGGGGTGGATATCGTGGTGCACGCGGCCGCGCTCAAGCAGGTGCCCGCGTGCGAATACAACCCGATGGAAGCCATCAAGACCAACATCCTGGGCAGCGCCAATGTGGTGGAAGCCGCGCTGGACGCCGGCGTGCGCAAGGTGTTGGCCTTGAGCACCGACAAGGCCGTGAATCCCGTCAACCTGTATGGCGCCACCAAACTGGCCGCGGAGAAACTCATCGTGCAGAGCAACGCATACGCGGCCCATACCCACACCCGCTTCAGTTGCACCCGCTACGGCAATGTGGTGGGCAGCCGGGGCAGTGTGGTGCCCGTGTTTTTGCGTCAGCGCGAGCAGGGACGCCTGACCATCACCGACCCGCGCATGACGCGCTTTTGGCTTTCGTTGGAGCAAGGGGTGCGCTTCGTCATTCGGGCCATCGAGCAGATGGAAGGCGGCGAGGTGTTCGTGCCCAAAATCCCCAGTATGCGGGTGATGGACCTGGCCAGGGCCATTGCGCCCGAGGCCGAGATTGAGGTCATCGGCATTCGCCCCGGCGAGAAACTGCACGAGGTGCTGCTCAACGAAGACGAGGCCCGCAGCGCGGTGGAGTTGGACGACATGTTCGTCATCCTGCCCGCGTATGAAGAGGCCTGGTTTGGGCAGGGCTGGAAGCAGCGCGGCAAGCCGCTGCCCGACGGCTTTCGTTATGCCAGCAACACCAACAGCCAGTGGCTGACGGTGGACGACATTCGGGCGATGGTGCGGCCCATCGAGGCGGCCTATGCCCGCGCGCGGACGCAGCCCTGAGCGAGGGCCGGTCATGCGGTTGCTCATCACGGGCGTGACGGGGCTGCTGGGGGCCAACCTGGCGTGGGAGGCGCGGCAGGCCGGGTTCGCGGTGTGGGGCGTGGCCGCGCGCCGGCCGTTGCCCGGCGCGCCCTTCCCCATGCGCACGGTGGACCTGACCGCCCCGGCCGCGCTGGACGCGGTGTGGGCCTGGGCTCGCCCCGACGCGGTGATTCACACCGCGGCCCTGGCCCATGTGGACGCGTGTGAGCGCGACCCCGCGCGGGCCCGCGAGGTCAACGCGGTGTTGCCGGGGGCCCTGGCTACCCGCGCGGCCCAGGCCGGCGTGCCC
Source organism: Anaerolineales bacterium (assembly GCA_015494815.1). GTDB lineage: Bacteria > Chloroflexota > Anaerolineae > Anaerolineales > DRMV01 > JAADEN01. Next base: position 5,611 of record WGAK01000144.1, read on the forward strand.
CTGGTGCACATTTCCACCGACGCGGTGTTCGACGGCACCCGCGGGGATTACACCGAAGACGACCCGCCCAACCCGCGGAATGTCTACGCCCGCACCAAACTGGAAGGCGAGCGCGCGGTGCTGGCCGCCCACCCCGGGGCCGCGGTGGCGCGGGTCAATTTCTTCGGCTGGAGCCTGACCGGTGGGCGCAGCCTGGCCGAGTGGTTCCTGGACAACCTGCAGGCCGGGCGCCCCATGCGCGGGTTCACCGATGTGTGGTTTTGCCCCCTGCTGGCCAACCATCTGGCCCAGGTGTTGCTGGCCATGCTGGCCCGCGGGTTGACGGGGGTGTATCACGCCACCAGCCCCCAATGCACCACCAAATACGCCTTCGGCGTGGCCCTGGCCCAGACCTTCGGCTACGACCCGGACCTCATTCGGCCCGCGACGGTGGACGACGCCGGCCTGACCGCCCCGCGCCCGCGGCGTCTGACGCTGCGCAGCGACAAATTGACCCAGGCCCTGGGCCGACCGCTGCCCGATTGGCGCGCCGGCTTGCAAGCCTGGCACCGGCAGTTCACCACCGGCTACACCGAAGACTTGCGGGCCTGGCTCACTTCGCCCCTGGAGGACGCGCATGCCGACTACTGCCTCTTATGACGACATTCGGGCCCACTGGCCGTTCCTGGTCGTGGGCGTCGGCTCCATCGGCCGGCGTCACATCGCCAACCTGCGGCGTCTGGGCGTGCGGCGTTTGTGGGCCTACGACCCGCAGCGCGAGCGGGTGGACGAGGTCGAGGCTCGCTGGGGCGTGCGGGGCTTCGCCTCCTTGGACGAGGCCCTGGCCGCAGGCCCCAAGGTGGTCTGGATTTGCTCGCCACCGGTGTACCACATCCCGCAGGCGCTGGCCGCGGCGCGGGCCGGCGCGCATTTGTTCATCGAGAAACCCCTTTCGGCCAGCCTCGAGGGCGTAGATGCGCTCATCGCCGAGGTGGAGGCCCGCAACCTGCGCACGCTGGTGGGGTGCAACTTTCACTTTCACCCCGGCCTGCAGCGCCTCAAGGCCCTGGTGACCCGCGAGGCCCTGGGCCGGGTGATTTTCGCGCGCGCCGAGTTCGGCCAATACCTCCCCGATTGGCACCCATGGGAGGACTACCGCCAGGGCTACAGCGCGCGGCGGGCCCTGGGCGGCGGCGTGGTGCTGGACCGCATCCACGAGGTGGACTACCTGGTGTGGCTCTTCGGGCCGGTGGAAGAGGTGACCGGCCTGGTAGGGCAGTGGGGCGGCCTGGACATCGAAACCGAAGACCTGGCCGAAGCCTGGCTGCGGTTTCGTTCGGGTGTGGTGGCCGCGGTGCATGTGGACTACCTCAACCGCACCTACACCTGCCGGGCCGAGTTGGTGGGCAGCACCGGCACCGCGTGGTGGTCCTTCTTGCCGCACGAGACGCGCCTTTACGACGCGACGCAGCGCGAGACGCGCGCCTGGGCCTGGCCCCAGTACGAGATCAACCAGATGTACCTGGACCAGGCCCGACACTTCTTGCGGGTGCTGGCCGGCGAAGAAGAAAGCCAGAAGGATGTGCGCCAGGCCCGGCACATCCTGGAAGTCGCGCTGGCCATCAAGGCCTCCGCGGCCCAGGGAAGGAGTGTACGCCTATGACCCGCATCGTCGGCATCATCCAGGCCCGCATGGGCTCGACGCGCTTGCCCAGCAAGGCCCTGGCCGACCTGGCCGGCGCGCCGTTCTTCGCCCGCGTGGTGGAGCGGATGCGGGCGTGCGAGACGCTGGACGCGCTGGTGCTGGCGACCACCACCGCGGCCGCGGACGACCCCCTGGCCGCCCTGGCCGCGGACCTGGGCCTGCTCGTCTATCGCGGCGCGGTGGACGATGTGCTGGACCGCTTCGTCCACGCCGCGCGCATGGCCGCGGCCGACCTCATTGTGCGCATCACCGCGGACGACCCCTTCAAGGACCCGGTGGTGACGGACCACGCGGTGCGGCTGTGGTTGCAGCAGCCCGACCTGGATTATGTGAGCAACACCCTCGAGCCCACCTACCCCGAGGGCCTGGACATCGAGGTGGTCACCCGCGCCGCGCTGGAGCGCGCCCACCGTGAAGCCCGCCTGCCCTCGGAGCGGGAGCATGTCACGCCCTACATCTGGAAGCACCCCGACCGCTTTCGCGTGCACAACTTCAAGCATGCGCGCGACCTGTCGCACCTGCGTTGGACCGTGGA
>WGAK01000145.1 GCA_015494815.1 Anaerolineales bacterium
CGGACGAAGGATTGCTGGTGGTGGCCGTGTATCCGGGCAGCCCCGCGGACCGGGCCGGCCTGCGGGGCGGGCAGCGCACCGTGCGCCTGGGGCATTTGCGGTTGCCGGTGGGCGGGGATGTCATTGTGGCCGTGGACGACCAACCCACCCCCACGGAGCGCGATTTGCGCTTATGGCTGGAGAATCACCATCGCGTGGGCGACCGGGTGGTGGTGCACCTGGTCCGGGATGGCGAGCCGCACACGGTGCCGGTGGTGCTGGCCGAGCGGCCGTAGGGAAGCGGTCGGCGGCCATTGGGCACCGAGCGGCCGCGCGCCGGGGGCTGGGGCTGGAGGCGCGTACGGCTTCTCGGCGGCGCGTTAGCCGGGGGTGGCGCCGGGGCTCAACAGGTGGGCCTGGCTGAGCAGGTGGTCGCGCATGACATCGCGCAGCAGGTCCAGGGCCTGAATGACGCGGCGGTCGTTCAGGGTGTAGAAGACGGCCTGCTTGCGGCGTTGGGCGCGCACCAGGCCCCGCTCGCGCAGAATCTTCAGGTGGCGCGAGACCGTGGGTTGCGAAATGCCCAAGGTGCGGGCCAGGGTGTTGACATTCTTGGGCCCCTCGGCCAACAGATAGAGGATGGCAATGCGTTTGGGGTCCGAAAGCCCACTGCACAAATACGCGTGCAGTTGGACGCTTTCGCTGGACATATCGCTCACCGCGACCATGCAAACCCTCCTCGGCGGGGTGCCGCGACGCGCGCAGGCCACTTTTGGACATATGCACACTTTAGTATAGGAAGACATTGGGCCGCGCGTATAGTGAAAAAACGCGCATCTGGGGAGTTTTACGAAAAGATATGAGGATTGTCAGGCGGGTTATCGTTGGCGCAAGGCCGCAGTGGGGTGCGTCGTGGGGGGTGGGGCTTCGGGGCGCAGCACGCGTGCCCGGCTGGGCGGCCAGTAGACCACCACGGCCTTCCCCAACACGCGCGTCATTGGGATGGGCCCCAAGATGTGGGAGTCGGTGGAGTGGTTGCGGTTGTCCCCTAACACGAAGATGTGGCCGGGAGGCACTTTCCAGTAGCCGTTATAGCGGGGTCGTTCCAGAATGTACGGCTCATACAGGGGCTGGTTGTTGATATACACGGTGCCGTTTTGGATGAGCACCTCGTCGCCGGGCAACCCCACGACCCGCTTGATGTAATCGCCGCCCAGGCCGTTGTCCTGCGGCCGGAAGACGACGATGTCCCCGCGTTGGGGCTGGCGGCCAAAGCGGTAGGCCAGGCGATAGACCAGGATGAACTCGCCCCCCTGTAGCGTGGGCACCATGCTGTAGCCTTCCACCCGGATGCGGGCCGTGATGGCGTTGAGCACAATGTAGAGCGCGGCGGTGAGGAAGAGGGTATAGAAGGTCTCGCGTACAAACTGGCCTATCGAGCGCAACACCCCGCCGGTAGCCAGGGGCGGGGCGTCCTCGGCCGGGGGTGTGGGCTCGGCCGGCGGTGCGGGAGAGGTTTCGGGGTCGAACATGGCCGTATGCCCGTCCTTGCCAAAAAGATGATTGGCCCCCGGGGGCCAAAACCGACGCTCCAGATTATACCACTATGGTATAATCGTCGCATCGAACGCGATATACGCCGAATTTGCACCTCCGCGAGGCGCGTATGTCCCAAGTGGCACAACAATTGTTCAACGCGTTGCAGTGGGGCAGTTTTTATGCCCTCATCGCGCTGGGCTACAGCATGGTCTACAGCATTTTGATGCTGTTCAACTTCGCCCACGGCGATGTGTTCATGGTGGCCACCTACATTGGGTACTTCGTGGCCACGCTGCTGCTGGGGCTGGCCTTGAGCGGTTCCTTGCCCTTGTCGGGCGTGGCGGTGTTCGTGCTCACCCTGCTGCTGACCATGTTCCTGGCCTCGTTCATCGGCATTGCGGTGGAGCGGGTGGCCTACCGGCCGTTGCGCGATGCGCCCCGGGCCTCGGCCGCCATCACGGGCCTGATGGTGGGCATCTTCCTCGAGACTTTGGTGCTCTACCTGCTGGGTGCCAGCCGGCGTAACTTCCCGACCCTCATCGAGGTGAACACTTTTGAGTTGGGGCCGGTGCAGGTCACCAACCTCAAGGTGCTCACCATTGTGCTGGCCGTGGTGCTCATGGTGTTGCTGCACCTGTTCATCCGCAAGACCAAGGTGGGCATGGCCATGCGGGCCATGTCGTACGATTACGCGGTCATCCCCCTCATGGGCGTGCCCCTGGACCTCATCATCGCGTTCACCTTCGCGCTGGGCTCCGCGCTGGCCGGGGCCGCGGGGGTGCTGTTTGGCATGGCCTACCCCGTGCTGGACCCCTACATGGGCGTGCTCATCGGCTGGAAGGCCTTCGTCGCGGCCATCTTAGGGGGCCGCGGTTCCATCTTGGGCGCGGTGGCGGGCGGCTTCTTGCTGGGCTTCATCGAGATTTTGGTGGCCGCGGTGCTGACTTCCACCATGCGTGACCTGGTGGCCTATAGCATCGTGCTGCTCATCTTGACCTTCCGGCCTTACGGCTTGTTCGGCGAGGAGCACAGCGTGCGGTTGCGGCTCTGAGCCCGCGCGGCACGCACGCGTCACGAGGACACGACCATGCAGCAGACCTCCACACCCTCTCGCTTTGGGAGCCTCTACGGCCGCATTCGGGCCCGCTTTCAAGATGTGCCCATCAGCGCCTGGCTGGTGGGGATGCTGGCCGCGGTGCTGGTCGAGGCGCTCATCGGCCGCGATTTGGCCTACATGTTGGGCCTGGGCAATCTGCCCTCGTTCTTCGGCCTCTCGCTCATCTTCAAGAAGTGGACCCTCATCCCCAGCATTGTGGTCTTCATCGTAGTGGTGTATGTGCTGCCCGCGCTGGGCGCGGTGTACCTGGTGCGTTGGGCCATGCACCGCTGGCGCGGCGCCCGGAGCGTGGCCTGGGTGCAGCGCATCCCCACGCGTGGGTACATCATCTTCAACCTGGCCTTCGTGTATGTGGTCTTGCATTTTTGGGCCGCGTCCAGCGATTACCGGCTGCTGGTGCTGCGTTTGCTGGGCGTGAACATCATCCTCACCTTGAGCCTGAACCTAGTCAACGGTTGGATGGGCGAGTTTTCGGTCTCGGTGGCCGGGTTCATGGCCGTGGGCGCGTATGTGTCGTCGGTGCTCATGGTGTGGGGGTTTGTGAATGACGATGTGTTCGGGCCCGCGGTGTTCCCCGAGGCATGGGCGCCTTATGCGTTCCCGTTGGCGCTCATCGTGGCCGGCGCGGTTACCGCGTTCACGGCCCTGGCCGTGGCCATCCCGTCCTTCCGCACCCGAGGCGACTATCTGGCCATCATCACCCTGGCCTATTTGTTCATCGTCAAGAGTTCCATTGAGAACATTGATTTCCTGGGCGGCGCCCGAGGCTTCATGAACCAACCCAAGGTGGCCGACTCGCTGCTGGTGGTCTTCTTGTGGACCGTGCTGGCCGTGTGGGTGATGCACAACTATGTCACTTCCACCCTGGGCAAGGCCACCAGCGCGGTGCGGGACAACGAACCCGCGGCCGAGATGATGACCGTAAACACCCGCAAAGTGAAGATGGTGGCCTTCTTGACCCACGCGTTCTGGTCCGGCGTGGCCGGGGGCCTGTATGCCCACATTGTGGGATACATCAACCCGGGCAGTTTCGGCCTGGTCAAATCGGCCGAAATCTTGGGCATGCTGTACCTGGGCGGGCTGAACTCGGTGACGGGTTCGGTGCTGGGCACGGTGCTCTTCACCCTGCTCAGCGAGATTTTGCGGCCCCTCAAGTTGGTCAAGTGGATGGTCATCCCGGTCATCCTCATCGTGGTGATGATTAAGCGCCCGCGGGGCCTGCTGGGCTTCCAGGAAATTCGGCTGCCCTTCTTGGAGCGACGCGCCCGGGCCGAAGAGGAGGTTTCCCATGCCCCTGCTGGAGATTAAAGACCTCACCCACTTCTTCGGCGGCTTGCGCGCGGTGCACAAGTTCCACACCCGCATCGAGCCGGGCGAAATTCGGGGTCTTATCGGTCCCAACGGCGCGGGCAAAACCACCGTGTTCAACCTGACCACGGGCGTGTACAAACCCACCCAGGGGCAGATTCTGTTCGACGGACAAGACATCACGGGCAAGCCGCCGCACGAAATCGGCCGCCTGGGCATCAGCCGCACCTATCAGAACCTGCGCCTGTGGGGCAATCTGACTGCGCTGGACAATGTGAAGATTGCCTTCTACGGCCGCATTCGCTACGGCCTGCTGGGCGCGTTCTTCGGCCTGCGCGGGCGTTCCGAAGAAGAGCGGCGCATTGACCGCGAGGCTCGCGAACTGATGGCCTTGCTGGGCATCGAGCAATACGCCGACATGGTGGTCTCGGGCCTGCCTTACGGCATCCAGCGCAAAGTGGAGATGGCCCGTGCCCTGGCCACCAGGCCCAAGTTGCTGCTGCTGGACGAACCCACCGCGGGTATGACCCCCGCGGAAATGGAAGAGACCATGGAGTTCGTCCTGTACATCCGCAAGACCTTCAACCTGACCATTTGGCTCATCGAGCACAAGATGCGTTTCGTCATGGGCCTGTGCCGCTGGATTCAAGTGTTGAACTTTGGCGAAATCATCGCCGAGGGCACGCCCGAAGAGGTCCAGAACAACCCCGAGGTGATTCGGGCCTACCTGGGCACCGCGGTGACCTGAACCCGGCGGAAACTTCGCCCCAGTGAGGATGGTATGGCCGCTGAACGCACGCCGCAACTGGTCGTCGAAAACCTGGAAGTGTATTACGGCGCCATCAAGGCCCTGCACGGCATCTCGTTCCATGTCTATCCGGGCGAGATTGTCACCATCATCGGCGCCAACGGCGCGGGCAAGACCTCGACCCTGCGGGCCATCTCGCGTTTGGTCAAGGTGGGGCCCGAAACGCGCATGACCTTCGAGGGGCACGACCTGTTGGCCTATCCGCCCCACAAGGTCGTCAGCGAGTTGGGCATCAGTCATGTGCCCGAAGGCCGGCGCTTGTTCGGCAATCTGACGGTGTGGGAAAACCTGCAGTTGGCCACCTTCGCGCGCAAGGACCCACCCGAGGTCATTCAGCGGGACTTCGACATGGTGTTCGACCTGTTCCCGCGGCTGGCCGAGCGGCGCAATCAGCGGGCCGGCACCATGAGCGGCGGCGAGCAGCAGATGCTGGCCGTGGCCCGCGCGCTGATTACCGCCCGCCGCATGATGTTGCTGGACGAGCCTTCCATGGGCCTGGCGCCCAAGTTGATGCAAGAGATGTTCGAGGCCCTCAAGGAAATCAACAAAGAGGGCACGACCATCTTGCTGGTGGAGCAGAACGCCAACATGGCCCTGCGCTTCGCCCAGCGGGGGTATGTGCTGGAGACGGGCAATCTGGTGCTGGAGGGCCCCAGCCAGGACCTGCTGGCCAACCCGCGGGTCAAAGAGGCCTACCTGGGCGGCTGAGCCGCATCCGACCCGACATACCACACGGCCCCTGCGGGGGCCGTTTTTCGTTCGGCCGTGGGGGCCTGCGGAGGCATGCAGAAGTCGCCGAAGGCCGCGAATGGGCCGTCTTGGGGCGCGGCACTTGGGCGCCGCTTGGGGAGCACGAGCGTATGCTTGTCGCTGACGCCTGACACCCGGTCGCTGGTCGCTGCCCTGGCGGGTAGCCCTCTCGCGGCGCTCGGGGCAGGTTCCGACGGCGAAGCCGTCGCCTGCGTGGGCCCGGCGCGGGCCTGGGCATTTCGCGAGGCGGCAAAGTTCACCTTGCGGCCGGGCGTGCGCCGTACGCCCCTACAGGGGGCGCACCGCGGTCCGCGGACCACGCACGGCATACCCTCCGACAACCTTGGCGTGCGTCCGGGTGGGAAGGCAACAGGGCCGCCGGGCGTCCGGCGCGCTTGGGTTATTCTTCCAGAGAGGAATGCAGGTGCTCAGAAAGAGGTGTGTGACGCGGTACGAAGGCCCTTATCCAATTCTTGTCTTCCCCCAAGGCTTTCAACACCTCGGCGACACGTCGGTAACTCAGGGTCGGGCTGCCGAAGCCCACCAAATCCTTGCGCGCCAGCAGGTCCAAAAAGCGGCGCAGGTGGCGGCGGGCCCCGGCGTCATCCCCCTGCTTCCAGCGGACGTAGGCCAGCCCGGCCAGCCCTTCCGCGCAATAAGGCGCCTCGGGCAATCGCTCCACCGCCTGGCGGTAGGCCTGCTCCGCCTGGGCCCAGCGTTGCAGACCGCAATAAGCGTGCCCCAGCGTGGCCAGGGCGAAGGCCTCCACGTGCCGCTCACCGCTGGCGGCAGCCAAAGCCACCGCTTCCCGGGCCAGGTCAAGCGCGCGCTCATACTCACCCCGCAACACGCACAGCCGGGCCCACCCCTCCAGGATGTTCTTTTGTACCGCTTCGAAGCGAAAAGCGTGGCTCAACTCCAGGGCCTTTTGGAAGGCTTCCTCGGACTGCTCCCATTCCCCCAGTTCGCGCCAGGCGTCACCCAGGTTGTTGTACAACACCGAAGCCGTGCCTCCATCCTCCAACTCCAGCACCATCTCC
>WGAK01000146.1 GCA_015494815.1 Anaerolineales bacterium
CACCCGGGCCGTGCCCACGATGACGCCCACGATGGTGGCAAACACAATGCCCAACGCGCTGACCCGCAGCGTGTTCACCAGACCCACCAGAAAAGCCATCTTGGTGGGCGAAGCACCGGAATAATCAATGAACGAGGGGACTTCGCCGATATTGAAACCCGCGACGGTATCGAGGAAGCCGAAGTCGGGGAGCAGCGAGCGCTGCTCCAGGGCGCTATACATATTTTTGTAAAGGAAACTGCCCACCACCAACACGACGAGCACGAACAGCCCTTGACCAAAGACCCGCAAAAACCGCTCGTCGCGCCAGAAGTTACGCCAAGTCATATCCTGCCACATGGCCGCCTCCGCGATGAGGGCTGTGGGGCGCGAACAATGCCACGCGGACGGCCCCCTGCCGCCCTGAGGGCAACAGGGGGCCGTGCCAAAGGGTCGGTTTAGCGGAACGGCGGCGCGTAGAGCAGACCGCCCTCGGTGTACAGGCTGTTCAAGCCGCGGGGGATGTAGGTGGGCGTGTCGGGGCCCAGGTTGCGGTTGTAGATTTCTTCGTAGTTGCCCACATACTTGATGACATTGTAGGCCCAGTCGTTGTCCAGGCCCAACTTCTTGCCCAGGTCGCCTTCCACGCCCAGCAGCGAGCGCACGCGCGGATTGGTGGAAGTCTCGCGGACCTGGTCCACATTCTGCGAAGTCACGCCGGCCTCTTCGGCGTAGAAGGTGGCGAACACCACCCACTGCACGATGTCGAACCACTGGTCGTCACCGTGGCGCACCATCGGGCCCAGGGGCTCCTTGGACACGGTGACATCCATAATCATGTGCTCGTCGGGGTTCTGCAGCATGGTGCGCCGCGCCACCAGGCCCGACTTGTCGGTGGTGTAGGCGTCGCAGCGGCCCTCTTCATACGCGGCCCAACCGGCTTCCACATCGTCGAAGACCACCACCTCGGCGTTGATGCCGTTGGAGTCCAGCACATCGCGCAGGTTGGCCTCGGTGGTCGTGCCGGTCTGCACGCAGATGGCCGTGCCGTCCAGGTCTTGCAGCGTCTCGATGCCGCTGTCCTTGCGGACGATGAAGCCCTGACCGTCGTAGAAGGTGGTGTGCACGAAGTTGCCGCCCACCTCGGTGTCGCGGGTCAGCGTCCAGGTGGTGTTGCGGATGAGCACATCAATCTCGCCGGTCTGCAGCGCGGTGAAGCGCTCCTTGGCGCTCAAAGGCCGGTACTCCACCTTCTCGGGGTCGCCGAAGATGGCCGCCGCCACCGCACGGCAGTAGTCAATGTCGAAGCCTTCGTACTTCCCTTCCTCGTTCAAGAAGCCAAAGCCGGGCACCTTGGCGTTCACGCCGCAAATCAGGTAGCCCCGCTCCTTGACCGCGGCCAGGGTGGAACCGTAGCCCGACTGCGGGCCGGCCGCCTCTTCGGTCGCGGCCTCTTCGGCCGGGGCCTGCGTGGCTTCCGCAGCCTGACCGCCACCGCAGGCCGCCAACGCCAACGCCACGACGGCCAACACCGCCAGCAACAACCACATCTTACGAGTCATAGACTCCTCCTTCCATAGGGTAAAGGTAAAAGGATAAGGCTAAATGTGACGCCCTCGACGGGCACTATCCGAACCGATGGCATCAAGTATACCTTTTATCTACAGAAAGGGCAAGGGTACTGCGCGCGAAGCGTCATTTCAGGCATTCGTTTGCCATGCGGCTCGGAGCGGCGTAGGTTAAAAAACCACGCCCCGCCAAAAGTTACGGCAGGGCGTGGTCAAACGCGCGGTTGAGGCGGCTCAGAAGCCCAGGCGAGCCATCCGCGCGGCCAGGTCGGCCGTGCGGCAGGCATAGCCCCACTCATTGTCATACCAGGCAATCACCTTGACCAGGGTGCCGCCGATGACCCGCGTCGAAAGCGCATCCACGATGGACGAGCGGTCGTCGCCTTTGTAGTCCACCGAGACCAGGGGCTCTTCAGAGTAGCCCAAGATGCCCTGCAACGGCCCCTCGGCCGCGGCCTTGAGGGCCGCATTGACCGCCTCGACACTGGTGGGCGTGGCTACCGTAGCCACGAAGTCCACCAGCGACACGGTGGGCGTGGGCACCCGCACCGCCATGCCGTCGAATTTGCCCTGCAATTCGGGCATGACCTTGCCCAGGGCTTTGGCCGCACCCGTAGTCGTGGGGATGATGTTCACCGCCGCGGCCCGAGCCCGCCGCATATCCCGATGGGCCAGGTCCAGAATGCGCTGGTCGTTGGTGTAGGAGTGCACGGTGGTCATCAGGCCGTGCACGATGCCGAAGGCCTCGTGGATGACTTTGGCCACCGGCGCCAGGCAGTTGGTGGTGCACGAGGCGTTGGACACCACATGGTGGCGGGCCGGGTCGTACTGCTCGTGGTTCACCCCCAGCACCACGGTCAGGTCTTCGCCCTTGGCCGGGGCCGTGATGATGACCTTCTTGGCCCCACCCTGCCGAATGTGCGACCAGGGGCCGGGGTCTTTGGACGCATCGCGGAACACCCCCGTGGCCTCGATGACGATGTCCACCCCCAGGTCGCGCCAGGGCAGGTTGCGGGGGTCGCGCTCCGCGAACACCTTCAGGCGCCGCCCGTTCACCACCAGGTCACCGTCCACCACCTCCACCGTGCCCGGGAAGGTGCCGTAGTTGGAATCGTACTTGAACAGATGCGCGTTGGTCTCGGCCGGGAACAAGTCGTTGACGGCCACCACCTCCAGCGCGTCGGGGTGGCGCTCGAGAATGGCCTTGAGCACCTGGCGCCCAATGCGCCCGAAGCCGTTGATGCCGATTTTGACGGTCATAAAGAACCTCCTATGGGGATGAACACCGGTTGCGGGCCGGCCGCGTCAGCCAGCCCACCGCGCCAGCACGGCCAACAGGCCGGCGGCGAGCATGACGAGGATGAGCAGCCCGCGCACGCCGTCCTGCATCCACAGGCCGGCCGCGTGCAGCGGATGCGCGCGGATGTAAGCCCCGGCCGCGTAGACTTCTTCGCCCAGCAGCGCGTCGTCCGCGGTGGCCAGCATCACGGCCTGGCCGTTGGGGTCCGACGAGCCACCCACCAGGCGGGGCGCTGCGTCGGCCAGCAGCGCGACCTCCCACCCGGCCTGGCCCACCAACAGCGACAGGGCCTGGCGCCCTTGCTGCGCCTCCAGCGCGGCCCCGGCCCCATACGAGGCCGGTTCCAGCCCGGCCAGCACCAGGCCGTCGGGGGAATAGGCCCGCGGGGCCCGGGCCCGCACGCACGAACGGCGCAGGCTGGCGTGGGCCAGGGCGTGCACCGCGGGGTCGCCCGCCGAGACGCGCGGGGGCGCGTCGCCCCGCAGCGCGGAACGCACTAAGGGCTCCAGCACGCTCAGGCCGGTCCACGACGCGCCGCCGTCGGGGCGCAGCACATGGCCCCGGCCCAGGGTGTAATGCAAACGACGGCCTTCTTCCATCGCCAGGGCCAGGCCCGTCTCCACCCGGCGGAAGGTGGACAACGGCCGCAGCCGGGCGTACAGCCGCTCGCCGGGGCGAAAGAGGTAAATCAGGCCCATGCCGCCGCCCAACAGGGCCAGCAGGGCCAGCGCCAACCATCCATCCAGGGGCAAACCCAACAGCATTCCGGCACCTCCCCGGCCTAAAAATCTTGTCCCAAAGTGTGCACCAGCAAGAAATTGGGCGGCCGCATGGCCCCCACGGGGAACCCGGCCACCAGCACCACCTGCTGCCCGGCCTTGACCTGGCCGCTGGCCTTGAGGGCCAACTCGATGTGCTTGAGCATGATTTCCACGGTGTTGGCAAAGGGCACCCGGTGCGTTTGAATGCCCCAATACATGCTCAGGCGTCGGTAGGTGCGCTCCACGGGCGTAAAGGCCAGAATGGGCACCTGCGGCCGGGTTTTGGAGAGCAGCACCGCGGTGCGGCCGGTGTTGGTGAAAATGGCCAGCGCCGCGACCTTGGGCTGTTGCTCGGCCAGGGCCTTGGCCGCCCGGGCCAGGGCCCACGCGTCGTCGGGCGCCACGGCCCGCCCCGCGCGCTGGCCGCACACGCCCCACTCCGAGGCCGCGCTCTCGGCCCGGCGGATGATGGCGTCCATCATCTGCACCGCGCGCACGGGGTAGCGCCCCACCGCGGTTTCCCCCGAGAGCATGAGGGCATCGGTGCCGTCGAAGACCGCGTTGGCCACATCCGACGCCTCGGCCCGGGTGGGCCGCGGGTTGTGAATCATGGAATCGAGCATCTGGGTGGCCGTGATGACCAGTTTGCCCATGCGGTTGGCCGTGGCGATGATGCGTTTCTGGGCCAGGGGCACGTCTTCGGTGGGGATTTCCACGCCCAGGTCGCCGCGAGCCACCATCACGCCGTCGGCCACGGTCAAGATGTCTTCCAGGTTTTGCAGCGCCTCGGCCCGTTCGAGTTTGGCGATGAGGGGCGTGTCGGCTTTATCGGGCGCGTATTCGGTCATGGCCCGCCGCACCCGGGCCACATCCTCCGCGGTGCGCACGAAGGAAATGGCCACCGCGTCCACATCGTGGTCCAGGCCAAAGCGCAAGTCGGCCTCGTCCTTTTCGGTAAAGCCCGGAATGTCCAGGGGAACGCCGGGCAGGTTGATGCCTTTGTGCGATGACAGGGTGCCGCTGAGCAAAGCCCGGGCCTGCACCCGGTCGCCGTCTACTTCCAGGACTTCCAACTCGATGAGGCCGTCGTCAATGGAAATGCGATGCCCGGGCCGCAGCGCGGCCGCGAATTCGGCCAACGGCACGGGCAGCGCGTCGTCCGCGTGCTCGACGCCGGCCCGAAAGGTCACCACCTGCCCGGCCTGCACGGCCACCGGCTGGGGCAGCGTGCCCAGGCGGATTTTCGGGCCTTGCAGGTCTTGCAAAATGGCCACGGGCCGGCCCAGGCGCTGCGCCAGACGCCGGATGCGTTGCATGAGGGCTTCGTGGTCCGCGTGCGAGCCGTGGGAAAAATTGAGCCGGGCCACATCCACGCCGGCGCGCAACAAGCCGCGCAAGGTACGCTCGTCGTGACTGGCAGGGCCCAGCGTGGCCACAATCTTGGCCCGGCGATAGGGTCGGGTCATGGTCACCTCGTCGCGAAGCAGACATAAGCGCGCGTGTTGATTGTACCACGCGCGGCGGTTGGGGCGCGCAACGACCTCCGCGGTCGGGCGCGGAGGTCGCGAAATCGGGCGTCACGCGCGCGCCGCCCCCAATGCCGCGCGGCGCGGTCGGGGAGGGCTTCAGGCGTTGCCGCGGCCCACCGGGCGGATGCCGCGATAGACCCGCCGCCCCGAAAGCAGGCGCACCAACGTGCTCGCCGGCCGGTTGAGCCGGGCCGCCATCTCGCGCGGGGTCATGGGCGCGTTGCCGTGGGCCAGCAGCAGCCGAAAGATGGAATCCACCACCGACGAGCGTTCGTCCAGAAACTCGGGCTGTTGGGCACAATGGGTCATCAGCACATGCAACAGGCCGTCCACCCGGCGCACCTCGGCCGTCTCAGGGTCCACCCAATCGAATTGCTCGGTGGCCGCGAGGTCGGCGAATTGCTCGCGATGGGTCTCGCACAGCAGATTGCGCAGATACACGCGCCAGTCCCGGTCCCGTTGTTGCCACCACTCGAAGTCAATGTGGAAAGGCGTGTCCGCGGTGGGGCGAATCAAACTGACCGATTTGGGCATGACCGCTGCTCCTTCTTGCCGCAACGCCGAGCCTCAGGCGCCGGACGTCGTGTTGAGGTGATAGTATTCGCCACCCACATGCTCGAACCAGGGCCGCGAGGCCAGCAGCGCAAAAATGGGGCCGGGCGGGCAGCGGCGAATCAGGTTCACCGCCGCGTACAGTTCTTTGGCCGACACATGGCCCTGGGGGGTGAGTTTCGACAATTCGCGCATCACCAGCACCAGCAGGTCCTCCAGGGGGATTTTCTGCTGCTGGATGCGCTGCCATACGGGGTCCAGGGCCTCGGGGTCGGGCACATGGAAGGCCATCAGGTCTTCGTAGGCATTGCCCACGGGCACATTCTGGGGGCGAATGTGCAGCCGTCCGTGCTCGTCCACCAGCACGGTGCGCAACCAGGTGCGAATGGGGCGCTGGGTCTGGGCCCGCACCAGCACTTCGCCGGGCCGAGCGCCCGGCCGCACCCAGATGCGACTGCCGGGGAACAGCCCTTTGGCCCGGTACCACTCGCCCAGGCCGTAGATGTATTTGTGCGGCCGCACGACCCAGGTCGGGAAGCCGTGCCCGCTGGCCGCGTCCACCATCTGGAAGCGGATGCGCGGGGCTTCGTACGCGGTAGGGAACAAGTGCCGCACCCGCGCGGACAAGGGCAGCGTGCCCGCGCGCCAGTGAGGATAGATGAGCACCAGTTCGATTTCCTCGTCGTCCTGGCCGGGCAAGTCCTGCGGGTCGGGCGGCGGCGAGAGTTCGTCGCCCAGCCAGGCCTCCAAAACCCGCAGTTCGTCGGGCAGCACCGTGGGGTCATACTCCAACGGCGTGTAGCGCAGCCACAAGGGCACCTCGCGCACGCCCTCGGGCTCCATCGAGCGCAGGAACCAGAGCACCTGGCCGGCCGGGCCGACCTCGTCGAAACGCTCGTCTTGCTGCAATGCCCAGTCCAGCGAAAACGCGGCCAACTTGGGGTTCACATCGCCGGGCATGTCCAGATGGGGGAGGATGTCTTCGGTGGGCAACGGGCCGCCCTCGGCCATGAACAGCACCGCCTCGGCCAGGTTCAGGTTGCCGGGGTGAATGTCCACCAGCAGGGCCCTGGGGAACCACCGCCCCGCGATGTAGACGAAATCGTCGCTGGCCTGCAGGGCTTCCACGATGC
>WGAK01000147.1 GCA_015494815.1 Anaerolineales bacterium
CGGCCTACCGCCGCCGCATGGTAGAGGTGTTCACCCGCCGGGTGCTCACCGCGCTGGCCCAGGGCGATGTGTCCCACGAGGTGCCGGCCCATCCGCCGTTGTTGTGGGGGCGCGCGGAGCCCCACCCGCGCCCGTTGCCCGTGAGCGCCAGCCATCCCCCGCAGGAAATCGTGGCCCGCATCAACGGCCGCGTGCATGTCTTTCGCGATGCCGAGGGCAAGACCCTGCTGGATTTGCTGCGTGACCACGCGCTGCTGACGGGCACCAAGGAAGGCTGCGGCGAGGGCGAGTGCGGCGCGTGCACGGTGCACCTGGACGGCGCGGCCGTGCTATCGTGCCTGGTGCCTGCCGAGCGGGCCCACGCCGCGGACATCGTTACCGTGGAAGGGCTGGTGCGGGCCGACCACCTGCACCCGGTGCAGGAGGCGTTCGTGCACGCGCACGCGGTGCAGTGCGGCTATTGCACACCGGGCTTCGTCATGGCCGCGGCCAAACTCATCGAAGAGCATCCCGACCCCGACCGCGAGACCATCGCTTACGGCTTGAGCGGTAACCTGTGCCGCTGCACGGGCTATTACAAGATTTTCGACGCGGTGCAACAGGCTGCGGCCCGGGCCCGGGCGCAGGCTCCGGCGGCCGACGCGGACTGAAGGAGGCCGAACATGGGCTTCTACCGCGAGCGTTACGGCACCGAGACCCCGCCGCTGAAAAAGCGCTGGGAATTGCCCCCGGCCTGGTACGGCCTGGGTTGCTTCTTCGCCGTGCTCATCCCCGTGGTGGCGTTCTTCGGCGGCATGGCGGCCGTGCAGCAGGGCGTACAACACGGCCTGTTCCGCGTGCCCCAGGAACTCGTCTTGCGCGAGCCGCTGCCCTGGCTGCCCTGGTACGACCCCTACCTGCCCGCGTATGCCGTGGCGGGCGTGGGCATCGCCTTGCTGCTCTACATCGGCTTGAGCGCCTTCTACGCCCTCCTCTACCGCTTCATCGGCGGCTCGCCCTATTTGCCCGTGGATATCGTGGATGACTGACGCACAGGAGTAAGCCCCATGACCCGCGCCATCGGAAGTGCTCACCCCCGAGTGGACGCTCGGGAAAAAGTCACCGGCCAGGCTTTGTATCCCGGCGATTTCAACTACCCCGACCAACTGTACATGAAGATTCTCTTCGCCGGTCGGCCGCACGCGCGCATCGTGCGCCTCGACACCCGCCGCGCGGAGGCCCTGCCCGGCGTGCATCTGGTGCTCACGGCCAAAGATGTGCCCAACAACGAGTACGGCCTCATCATGCCCGACCAGCCCGTGCTGTGCGGCCCCGGCTCCAACAAGCCCTACGCGGACCGGGTGCGCTTCATCGGCGACCAGGTGGCCGTGGTGGTGGCCGAAACCGAGGCCATTGCCGCGCGGGCCCTGGACCTCATCGAGGTGGCGTACGAAGACCTGCCCGTGGTGGACGACCCCGAGGCCGCGCTGGCGCCCGACGCACCCCTGCTGCATCCCGACAAGGGCTCCAACACCATCATCGCCTATCGCATTCGCAAGGGCGATGTGGACGCGGCCTTTGCCCAGGCCGATGTCATCATCGAGCGGGAATACCGCACCCCGCCCCAGGAGCACGCCTACCTGCAACCCGAGGCCGGGGTGGCCTACCTGGACGGCGAAGGGCGCATCACCGTGGTGGTGGCCGGGCAGTGGACCCACGAAGACCAGGAGCAGATTGCCCACGCGCTGAACCTGCCCAAGGAGCGGGTGCGGGTCATCTACCCCGCCATCGGCGGCGCGTTCGGCGGCCGCGAAGACATGTCGGTGCAAATCGTGCTGGCCTTAGCCGTGATGAAGTTGGCCGAAAAGGGCATCCACCGGCCCGTCAAAATCGTGTGGAGCCGCGAGGAATCCATCATCGGCCACGCCAAGCGGCATCCGTACATCATCCGGGCCAAGTGGGGCGCCACCCGCGAGGGCAAAATCATCGCCGCGCAGGTGGACATCATCGCGGACGGCGGCGCGTACGCCTACACCAGCACCAAGGTGCTGGGCAACGCCACCCTGCTGTGCACCGGCCCGTACGAAATCCCCAATGTGCGGGTGGATGCACGCGCGGTTTACACCAACAACCTGCCCGGCGCGGCCTTTCGGGGCTTCGGAGGGCCCCAGGCCATCTTCGCGGCCGAAAGCCAGGTCAACCATCTGGCCGAGGCCTTGGGCATGGACCCGGTGGAGTTGCGGATGCGCAATGTGCTGCGCGAAGGTTCGCTGATGTCGGTGGGCACGCCCGTGCCCGAGGGCGTGAGCATGGCCGAGACCCTGGCCGCGGCCGCGCGCGCCGCGGGCTGGGTGGAGACCGAGCACGGGTGGCAACGCCTGCCCGACGACCAGGCTCCCTGGCCCGAATGGGGCGGCC
>WGAK01000148.1 GCA_015494815.1 Anaerolineales bacterium
GTTCCAGCAGTTCCGGGTCGTCCATCATGTCCACTTTGTTCAGAAACACCACAATCGCCGGCACTTCCACCTGCCGCGCCAGCAAGATGTGCTCCCGCGTCTGCGGCATGGGGCCCTCGGGCGCGGCCACCACCAGAATCGCACCGTCCACCTGCGCCGCACCCGTAATCATGTTCTTGATGTAGTCCCGGTGCCCGGGCATGTCCACATGCGCATAGTGCCGCTTCGGCGTCTCGTATTCCACATGCGCAATGTTGATGGTGATGCCCCGCTGCCGCTCTTCCGGCGCTTTGTCAATCTCTTCGAACGGCGTGTACTGGCCCCATCCCTGCAGCGCACAGTACTTCGTGATGGCCGCCGTCAGCGTGGTCTTGCCATGGTCAATGTGCCCCATGGTCCCCACATTCAAGTGCGGCTTCCGCCGCTCAAACTTTTGCTTGCCCATGATTGCCTCCTGCAGTCGTTGAAAATTGAAGAGGGACGAGTATTGTACCTCATCCTCGGCCGGCGATTAGATACGGTCCCCGCGCACGATGGCCTCGGCCAGGGTTTCGGGCACGGGTTCGTAGTGGTCGAATTCCATGGTGAACACCCCGCGCCCCTGGGTGGCCGACCGCAGCGCGGTGGCATAGCCGAACATTTCGGACAAAGGCACCATGGCCCGCACCGCGCGCACATTGCCGGGCCGGGCCTCGATGCCCTGGATGTCGGCCCGGCGAGCCGACAGTTGGCCCAGCACTTCGCCCAGGTACTCTTCGGGCACGGTGACTTCCACCTTCATGATGGGCTCCAACAGCACGGGCCTGGCCTGCCTGACCGCCTCGCGGAAGGCCAGCGAACCGGCCATCTTGAAGGCCATCTCGCTGGAATCCACTTCGTGATAAGAGCCGTCCAGCAGCGTGACCTTGACATCCGTGAGCGGATAACCGGCCACCACGCCCGCGTCCGCGGCTTCGCGCACGCCCTTCTCCACCGCGGGGATGTATTCCTTGGGAATGGCGCCGCCCACGATTTTGTTCTCGAACGCGATGCCCGTGCCGGGCTCCGCGGGCTCCAGGCTGATGACCACATGGCCATATTGGCCGCGGCCGCCGGTCTGCTTGACGAATTTGCCTTCCACCTTGGGCACGGCCCGAGTAACCGTTTCCCGATACGCCACCCGCGGCTTGCCCACCCGAGCCTGCACGTTGAACTCCCGCTTCATACGGTCCACCAGGATGTCCAGGTGCAACTCGCCCATGCCCGAGATGATGGTCTGGCCCGTGGTCTCATCCACCCGCACCCGGAAGGTGGGGTCTTCTTCGGCCAGTTTTTGCAGGGCCTTGGAGAGTTTGTCCTGGTCTGCGGTGGACTTGGGCTCTACGGCCACGGAGATGACCGGCTCGGGGAAGGAGATGCTCTCCAGCACGATGGGCGCTTTGGGGTCGCACAGGGTATCGCCGGTGAAGGTGTGCTTGAGGCCCACCACTGCGGCGATGTCGCCCGCGTAGACTTCGCTGATGTCTTCGCGGCGGTCCGCGTACATGCGGATGAGCCGGCCGATGCGCTCTTTGCGGCCCTTGGTGGCGTTGTAGACGGTGCTGCCCTGGCGCAGGGTGCCCGAATACACCCGGAAGTAGGCCAGACGGCCCGCGTAGGGGTCGGTGACGATTTTGAACACCAGCGCGGCCAGGGGCGCGTCGTCCTTGGCCTCGCGGATTTCCTCATCCCCCGTGTCGGGGTTGACGCCCCGCACCGCGGGGATGTCCACCGGCGAGGGCAGGTAGTCCACCACGCCGTCCAGCAGGGGCTGGATGCCCTTGTTCTTCAACGCGCTGCCGCAAAAGACGGGCTGCAATTCGCCGGCGATGGTGGCCCGGCGCAGCGCGGCCTTGAGGTCTTCGACGGTGATGTCTTCATCGCCGAAGTATTTGTCCATCAAGGCCTCGTCGGTCTCGACGATTTGCTCAATCATCTGCTCGCGCGCGGCTTCGGCGGCCGCGCGCAATTCTGCGGGGATGTCCACGACCTCGGGCTTCTTGCCCAGGTCGTCCACCCACACGATGGCCTGCATGTGCATCAGGTCAATGACGCCGCGGAAGTCGGCCTCGCTGCCGATGGGCAATTGCACGGCCACGGGGTTGGCGCCCAGTTTCTGGCGAATGCTCTCGATGGAGCGCTCGTAGGACGCGCCGACCCGGTCCATCTTGTTGATGAAGCAAATGCGCGGCACGCCATAGCGGTCGGCCTGACGCCACACGGTCTCGCTCTGGGGCTCCACGCCGTGCACCGCGTCGAACACCACGATGCCACCGTCCAGCACCCGCAGCGAGCGCTGAACCTCCGCGGTAAAGTCAATGTGGCCGGGCGTATCAATGATGTTAATCTGATAGCCCTTCCACTCCGCGGACACCGACGCGGACACAATGGTAATGCCCCGCTCGCGCTCCTGCTCCATGTAGTCGGTCACGGTGGTGCCTTCGTGCACCTCACCCAGGCGATGGGTGCGCCCCGTGTAGAACAGGATGCGCTCGGTGGTGGTGGTTTTGCCCGCGTCGATGTGGGCGATGATGCCGATGTTGCGGTACTTTTCGATGGGATGCTTACGCGGCATAACAAACTTCCTGCGTCCAAAAGATGAAAAGGTCGCGGCCGGCGGCCTTAGACAGGACAAGGGGCGCGCAGCCCGCGAGCCCGCGCCCCATAGCGTGTCCAACCGTTGCCGCGACGAGGCAATCCGGCCTTACACCCGGAAGTGGGCGAAGGCGCGGTTGGCCTCGGCCATGCGGTGCGTTTCCTCCCGCTTGCGGACCGCGGCGCCCTGGCCGCGCGCCGCGTCCATCAACTCCGCGGCCAGTTTTTCGGAAAAGCCCTTGCCGGGGCGGGCCTTGGCCGCAGCGATAATCCAACGGCAGGCCAGCGCGAACCGCCGGTGGTCGGGCACTTCCATGGGCACCTGATAGGTGGCCCCGCCCACCCGCCGGGGACGCACTTCCATGATGGGCGACACATTCCGCAGCGCCTTTTCGAAGACTTTGATGGGGTCTTCGCCGGTCTTCTCCTGGATGATGTCGAAGGCCGTGTAGACCAGGCGCGCGGCCACGCTCTTCTTGCCGTTGCGCATGACCCGGTTGATGAAGGACTGCACCTTCACGCTGCCGTATTTGGGGTCGGGCGGAACTTGCCGTCGTTCAGGGCGATACCGTCGCGGCATACCAAACTCCTTCCTGCTCGAGAATCCACACCGGGCACCGCGTAGACCCGCGGGCGACGCGGCGTCCGGGCCGGGTTATTTCTGCTTGGGGCGCTTGGCGCCATACTTGGAGCGGGCCTGACGCCGCGCATCCACGCCCGCGGCGTCCAGCGTGCCGCGCACGATTTTGTACCGCACGCCGGGCAAGTCCTTCACACGGCCACCGCGCACCAGCACCACCGAGTGCTCTTGCAGGTTGTGGCCCTCACCCGGAATGTACGCGGTCACTTCCATGCCGTTGGTCAGGCGCACGCGCGCAATCTTCCGCAGCGCGGAGTTGGGCTTTTTGGGCGTCATGGTCCGCACCACCGTGCACACACCCCGCTTCTGCGGCGAGCCCTTGGGCAGCCGAATGCGCTTGTTCTTCAGCGAGTTGTAGATGTACAACAACGCGGGCGCCTTGACCTTCTTGCGCTTGGGCTTGCGCCCTTTCCGCACCAATTGGTTGATGGTCGGCACGGTAACCTCCTTGCTGGACTTTCCGCTCCACGAGCCCGATAGCGGGCCTGCGCTTGCACACAAAAATCCCCGCCTGGCGCCTGGGGGCCCCACGGCGCGGTGACAGGGTCGTTTGACGAACCGCAGACAAAACGGCGCGTAGGCGCCGCAGACGGACATTGTAGCACGCGGCCCCCTGCCCGTCAAGCCGCGGCGCGCTTTTGGAGACACAAAAACCGGGCCTGCGCGGCCCGGCTCAGGCGGAGAGGGTGGGATTCGAACCCACGGTGGGCGCAAGGCCCACAGCGGTTTTCGAGACCGCCCCGTTCGTCCACTCCGGCACCTCTCCGGGCGGCCTTAATTATACGCGCAGCCCGGCCAAAAGGGAAGTCCTCAGGCCAAAATTGCCCCATTCTCGCCCGACCGGGGTATAATAGCCGCCATGCTGAGCCGAGAAGAAGTCATCCACATCGCGCGTTTGGCCCGCCTGGACCTGTCGCCCGAGGAAATCGAGCGTTATCGGGAGCAGTTGTCCGCGGTGCTGGACTATTTCGCGCGCCTGGCCGAGGTGGACACCACCGGCATCCCCCCCACGGCCAGCGTGCTGCCCCCGCGCAGCGTGCTGCGCCGCGACGAGCCGCGCCCCGGCCTGCCGCGTGACGAGTTGCTGGCCAACGCGGCCGACACCGAGGACGGCCAGTTCAAAGTGCCGCCGGTGCTCGACGAACCCCACGGCGGATGAAGCCCATGCCCTGGACGCCTTTTGCCTCCCTCACCGAAACCCTGCGGGCCTTGCAAACCGGCGAGGTCTCCAGCGAAGAGGTCACCCGCGCGTACCTGGACCGCATGGCCCGCCTGGAGCCCCGCATCCACGCGTTCCTGGCCGTGTATCCGGCGCAGGCCCTGGCCGCGGCCCAGGCCGCGGACCGTCGCCGCCAGATGGCCCGCCACCACCCCGACGAAGAGGTGCCGCCCCTGTTGGGGCTGCCCATCGCGGTCAAAGATGTGCTGGCCGTGCGGGGCATGGAACTGACCTGCGGCTCGCGCATCCTGGAAGGCTTCGTGCCACCCTACACGGCCACCGCGGTGCAGCGCCTGCTGGACGCGGGGGTGGTCATCGTGGGCAAGACCAACACCGACGAGTTCGCGATGGGCTCCTCCACCGAGAACTCGGCCTACGGCCCCACCCACAACCCCTGGGACCTGGATCGGGTGCCCGGCGGTTCCTCGGGCGGGAGCGCGGCCGCGGTGGCCGCGCGGCTGGTGCCCGCGGCCTTGGGCACCGACACGGGCGGCAGCGTGCGACAACCCGCCTCGTTCACCGGCGTGAGCGGGCTCAAGCCCACCTATGGCCGCGTGTCGCGCTACGGCCTGGTGGCCTATGGCTCGTCGCTGGACACGGTGGGCGTGCTGGCACCGTCGGTGGCCGACATCGTGCCGTTGTTCACCCTCATGGCCGGCGCCGACCCGCGCGACGCGACCAGCATGGACGTGCCCGTGCCCGACATAACCCTCCCCGGCCCCGAGGCGGTGCGCGGCCTGCGCATCGGCCTGCCCAAAGAGTACTTCCTGGCCGAGGGGATGCAGCCCGAAGTGGCGCAGGCCGTGCAGGACGCGGTGCAGCACCTGGAAGCCTTGGGCGCGCAGGTGGTAGAAGTGTCGCTGCCCCACACCGCCTACGCGCTGCCCGTCTATTACATCATCGCCCCCTCCGAGGCCTCGGCCAACCTGGCCCGCTACGACGGCATCCGCTACGGCCCGCGCGAGGCCGCGGACCGCATGTGGGATGTGTTCTACCGCACCCGCGGCCGCCGCTTTGGCCCCGAGGTCAAGCGCCGCATCATGCTGGGTACCTATGCCCTGTCCGCGGGCTACTACGACGCGTACTACGCGCAGGCCCAAAAAGTGCGCACCCTGCTCAAGCGCGACTTCGAGGCCGCGTTCGAGCAGGTGGATGTGCTGGCCGCGCCCGTGGCCCCCACCACGGCCTTCCGCCTGGGGGAAAAGACGGAAGACCCGCTGGCCATGTACTTAGAGGACATCTTCACCCTCCCGGCCAACCTGGCGGGGGTACCCGGCCTGGCCTTTCCGGTGGGCTTCGACGCGCAGGGACTGCCCATCGGCATGCAACTCATGGGCCCCCACTTTCGCGAAGACCTGCTCTTTCGGGTCGCCCACGCGTACCAGCAAACCACCGACTGGCACACCCGGGTGCCGCCCCTGGCCCACCTGGAAGGCTGAAGCCCCGCCCGGGCAGCGGCCTCACCCGCGCGGCGGTTCGCCGTGCCGGGGCACTGCGGCGCGGCGGTGCAGGCCGTGCGCCCGCTGACCGCCCCGATACACGGCGATGATTTCGGCCAGAATGCTCACCGCAATCTCGCGCGGTGTCTCTGCGGCAATGTCCAGCCCGATGGGCGCGTGCACCCGGGCCAGGTCTTCTTCGCCAATGCCGCGGGCCCGCAAAGCCGCCACCGTGGTCGCCCAACGCCGCCGCGAGCCGATGACGCCGATATAGGGCGCAGGACTGGCCAGCAGGGCCGGCAACGCGTCCACATCCACCGGGCTGCCCCGGGTGACCAGCGCAATGTAGGTTTGCGCGGTGATGGGCACCCGCTGGGGCAACTCCCGCGCGGGGACGGCCAGGCACAGGTCCGCGTCGGGGAAGTCTTCGGCACGACACAACTCGGCCCGGTCGTCGGTCACCACCACGCGAAACCCCAGCCATTTGCCCAAATGGGCCACGGCCCGACCGACATGGCCCGCGCCCACCACCAACAGCGTAGGCGGCGGCTGCACGGGTTCTACATAGATGTGCATCTCGCCTCCACACACACCGGGGTCGCCCCGCTTGGGGTCCACCAGACGATACTCCAGCAGGCGGGGGCGGCCGTCGCGCAGCGCCTGCAGGGCCTCTTGCACCACCCGATGCTCGGTTTCGCCGCCGCCCACCGTGCCCACAATGCGCCCGTCAGGATACACCAACATCTTGCTGCCCACCCGCCGGGGCGTCGAACCCCGGGTGCGCACCACCACGCACAAGGCCACCGTCTGTCCCTGCTGCAGGGCCTGCTGCAGCGCGGGGAAAATTTGCTGTTCCTCCATCGTGAGCCCTTCCTTATATGCGTAAACTGCCCGGCCGAAAACCCACATCAAAGGTTGTCAAACTGGGGCTTCCTGTTATAATACCCTCATCCTGGGCGGCCCTGGTCGTCAAGGCGGGGTCCAAGCCCCAGATTTTCGTATTCGGAGAGTATTAGCGATGATGATGCACGCCCTTGAGCCCGCTTCCTTCGAGCCTGAACCCCAGGCGGAGGAAGAAGGGCAGCCGGAACCTTCCATGGAAGAACTGCTGCAGTCCGCCACCTTTACCAGCGCGCCCATCACGCGCGGCCGAGTATACCGCGGTGTCATCACCACCGTGGGCGACCAAGGCGTCTGGGTCAACCTGGGCTCCAAAGTAGACGGCCTGATTCCCGCGGAGGAACTGGAAGGCCTGTCCGAAGAAGAGCGCGCCAAGTTGACCGAGGGGGCTGAGGTCTCGGTCTTCGTGGAGCGCATGGACGCCAACGGTACGCCGCAACTGTCGTATCGGCAGGCGCTGGAACAAGAAGATTGGGACAAAGCCCGCGAATTCATGGAAAAAGGCGAGATTTATCGCGCCACCATCGAATCGTACAACAAAGGCGGCGTGGTGGTGCGCTTTGGCCGCCTGCGGGGCTTCGTGCCCGTGTCGCACATCCTGCGGGCCCATCGGGTCATGTGGGGCAGCGTGACGCCCTCCCCCGCGTGGAAGAACGCGGTGGGCGACGAGATTGTGACCAAAATCGTCGAGGTGGAACCCAACCGCCGCCGCCTCATCCTGTCCGAACGGGCCGCAGCCCGCGAAGCCCGGGAGATTCTGAAGACCAAACTCCTCGAGCGGGTGCAGGTGGGCGATGTCATCGAAGGCCGGGTCACGCGGCTGACCAACTTCGGCGCGTTCGTGGACCTGGGCGGGGCCGACGGCCTGGTCCACCTCTCGGAGATTTCGTGGGAGCACATCCGCCACCCCTCGGATGTGCTGGAAGAGGGCCAGAAGGTCACCGTCAAGGTCATCGAGGTCAACCCCGAACGCCGCCGCATCGGCCTGTCCATTCGCCAACTGCAAGAGGACCCCTGGAAGGTCAAGGCCCAGCAGTTGCGGGTGGGCCAGTTGGTCCGGGGCACCATCACCCGGCTGGAGAAATACGGCGCGTTCGCCCGCCTGGAGAACGGCCTGGAAGGGCTCATCCACATCTCCGAAATCAGCCATCGCCGCATCGAGCACCCGCGTGAGGTGCTGCAAGAGGGCCAGGAAATCACCCTGCGCATCATCCGCATCGAGCCCGACCGCCGACGCATCGGCCTGAGCGTCAAGAAGGTGGACTCGCTGGCCTACGCGGACCTGGACCTGCAAATGGCCCTGGAAGAAGCCGAGGCCGAGTTGGAAGCCGCGCGGGCCGAGGCCGCGGCCGAAGAGGCCCCGGCCGCCGAAACGCCGGTTCCCGCGGAGACGCCGGCCGAACCGGCCGAAGGCGAAGCGCCCGAAGCCTGAACCTCCTTCCCCGACCACCCAGGCCCCCCGCGCTCCGTGGGGGGCTTTGTGTTTGTGCCGCATCCCCGGCCCAGGGCCGGGGTTATACCAAATGCTGGGGCTTCAACCCCGCACCCCGGCGACGGAGCGATGCTCATGACCCGTTACGCGCACATCATCGGTTGGGGGCACGCGGTGCCCGACCAGGTCCTCACCAACGACGACCTGGCCCAACGGGTGGATACCAGCGACGAGTGGATTCGCACCCGCACAGGCATTCGCGAGCGGCGCATCGCCGCGCCCGACGAATACACCTCGACCCTGGCCACGCGCGCGGCCAGCGAAGCCCTGCGCATGGCCGGGGTGCACCCGCGCGAGGTGGACCTCATCGTGGTCGCCACCAACACGGGGGACTACATCTTTCCGGCCACGGCCGCGCTGGTGCAAGACGCGCTGGGGGCCAGCCGGGCCGGCGGCTTCGACATCCAGGCCGCGTGCACGGGCTTCGTATACGCGCTCACCATCGCCTCTGACATGATTAAGGCCGGTAGCATCCACACCGCGCTGGTCATCGGCGCGGAAACCCTCTCGCGCATCGTAGACTGGGAAGACCGCAACACCTGCGTGCTCTTCGGCGATGCCGCGGGCGCGTTCGTGTTGCAGGCCGCGGACGAACCCGGTGGGGTGCTGCACTCGGTGCTGCGGGCCGATGGCTCGGGCGCAGACCTGCTCAAACTGCCCACCTGCGGCACCCGCAATCCCGTATCGCACGAGGCCCTGGAACGGCGCATGCAATACATGCACATGAACGGCCGCGAGGTCTTCCGTTTCGCCACCCGGGTGATGAACAGCGCCACCCGCGAGGTGGTGGAAAAAGCCGGCCTGACCCTGGACGACATCGCCTGGATTGCGCCTCACCAGGCCAACCGGCGCATCATCGAAGCCGCGGCCAAGGCCCTCAAGCGGCCTATGGACCACTTTCTGCTCAACCTGGACCGCTACGGCAACACTTCCACCGCGTCCATCCCCCTGGCCATCTACGAGGCCGCGCAGGCGGGACGCATTCGGCCCGGGCAATATGGCGTGCTGGTGGCCTTTGGCGCGGGCCTCATCTGGGGCGCGGCGCTGGTGCAATGGACCGGCCCCCGCCCGACGCGCGCCGCGCGGCCGCGCCCGCGCTGGCACCGGGTGGCCAGCAAAGCGGGCTCATGGCTGCGCCGCGCCCGCCGCTATGTCGAGGGCCGTCTCACCCGCTAAGGCCGCCCGCGAAGATGGCGTATAATACTTATGCCGCCCTTCGGCTCCGGCCCGCGCGGAGCCAATCCTCGAGGCGGCCAGGGCGTGCATGAGCCAACCCCAAGCCGTGCTCATTGCCATCAACGGCCCGCTCAAGGCCCATCGCTGGACCGTGGACCGGCCCCTGCTCATCGGCCGCGACCCCGAACGCTGCGATGTGGTCATTCCCGCGCGGCAGGTGTCGCGCTGCCACGCGCGGCTCTCGCCCCAGGGCGACCGGGTGCTGCTGGAAGACCTGGGCAGCAAGAACGGCACTTTCGTCAACGGCGAGCCCATTGACACGCACTGGCTGGAAGACGGCGACATCATCTCCATCGCGCTGGCGCAGCGCCTGGCCTTCTGGCGCTCAGAGGCCACCCTCACCCTGCCCCTGGACGAGGCGGGCCAGCCCCCGGCCGCGCGGCCCAATCTGCGCCTGACCCTGGACCCGCTCACCCGCCGGGTGTGGGTGCGGGGGCAAGAGATGGTCCCGCCGCTGTCCGCGTCGCAGTTTCGCCTGCTCGAGGTGCTCTACCACCGCCAGGGCCAGGTCGTGCCACGCGCGGACCTCATCGCCGCGGTCTGGGGCCCCCAGGCCTC
Organism: Anaerolineales bacterium; assembly: GCA_015494815.1. GTDB lineage: Bacteria > Chloroflexota > Anaerolineae > Anaerolineales > DRMV01 > JAADEN01. The sequence continues at coordinate 10,098 of WGAK01000148.1, forward strand.
GCCGGCCGTCTCCAACCAGGCCCTGGACGCGCTCATCCACCGCCTGCGCGAGCGCCTGGCCGAGGTGGACCCCGACTTCCAGTACCTGCACACCGTGCGGGGGCAAGGCCTGCGCCTGGAAAACGCGCCCTGGCCCGCGGACGCGTCCTGATAGCATTATCACCGACTTTTTGACAGCCTGCGCGGTTCGTGCTATGGTATAGGGGAACCGCTCTTGAGAGACGAGGCGAAGGCGATGTTGCACGAACGCATCTCCGAAAATGTCCACATGTTCCAAAGCGAGGCCTATGTGCAGGTCAACGCCGGCGTTATCGTAGGCCCCGAATGGGTCGTGGTGGTCGACACCCTGGCCCTGCCCGACGAAACCCGGGCCATACGCGATTTCATCCGCTACGAACTGGAACTGCCCGTGCGGTATGTCATCAACACCCACTACCACGCGGACCATTCGTGGGGCAACGCGTTTTTCCCCGAGGCCACGGTCATCGCGCATCGGCTCACCCGGCAATATCAGCAGGAAAAGGGCTTTGCGGCCCTGCAAGAAGCCGCGGCCCACAATGCGGCTTTCCGCAACCTGCGGCTGGTGTTGCCGCACATCACCGTCGAGGACGGCGGCCTGGTGCTCAAGATGGGCCCCCGCCTGACCGTGCGCCTGCTGCCGCTGCCGGGCCACAGCCCCGACGGTATGGGCGTGTATGTGGACGAAGAAAAAGTGCTGTTCACCGGCGACGCGTTCACCAGTTTGCCCGTGCTCATGCCCGACGAAAGCGACTTCGACGCGCTGGTGGCCTCGCTCAAACGCATTGCGCAGATTCCCGTCGAGGTGCTCATCCCCGGCCACGGCGACATCGTCTTTCGGGGCGAGGTGGTCTCCGAGGTCGAGGCCAACCTGCACTATCTGCGGGAAATCCGCCGGGCCGTGCGCCAGGCCGCGCGGCGCAAATATTCGGGCGATGTGCTCGACCGCTACTCGGTGGAAGACTGCGGCAAAGCCCGGGTGCTGCTGGACGGCATGGCCGAGCCCTTGCATCGCCGCAACCTCGATGTTCTCTTTCGGCTCTGGTATGGCCGCGACCCTTTACGCACCGAAGAAGAGGAAATGGCCTGGTGACCCCTCTGCAGGAGGCACATCCATGACCGTGGCGCAACGCAAACCCGTCTATTGGAAGCCCGACCCCAAGGCCGGGTACAAGGTCGAACGCCGCGCGGACGGCGGGCTGAATGTCACTTTTTGGAAAGCCGACCCTTACACGCTGCAGCACTGGCGCGATTTTGCCGAGACCCACGAGTTGTACTCCGACCGGCTGAACCGCAACCTGTATGACCTGCGCGCGCTGCAAACCCTGCCGCCCGAGGCCATCCAATACGCGGTGGAGGTCAACACCGACCCCGCGGCCCGACGGGTGCGGGTGGCCGTGCTGGTGAGCAGCCCCGCGGTCCAGCAGGCCGTCGAACAGGTCGTGGCCCTCACCCCGGGCGGCGGCGCGGAGATTGCCGTGTTCACCGACCCGGCCGAGGCCGAAGCCTGGCTGGCCCGCCCGCTGGAGGAGTTGGCCTGAGGCCATGCGCGCGTCGCGTGCGTTTGCCCGTCCGCCGCGGCATCCCTGGCCCACCCGGGGCTGGCTGGGGCTGCTGCTGGTGGCCGTGTTCTGGCCGCTCAACTGGGCCCTGCCGGGCCTGCGCACCCATTGGGCCTTCTTCCCCCTGTGGTTGGGCTACGCGCTCACCGTGGACGCCATCGCCTACACACGGCGGGGCACCTCGCTCTACGCCCGCAGCCGCGCGGGGTATGCCGCGCTGTTCGTGGTCTCCGCGCCCGTGTGGTGGCTGTTCGAGGCCCTCAACGCCCGCCTGGGCAATTGGGAGTATGTGGGCGCAGACGCGTTTTCGCCCGCGGCTTACGCCTTTTGGGCTACGCTGAGTTTCTCCACGGTCATGCCCGCGGTCTTCGGCACCGCGGAGATGCTCGCCGGCCTCACCCGAGGCTTCCCCCGCTGGCGGCGCGGCCCGCGGGTGCGCCTGGGCCCGCGCGGGCTGGGGTGGATGTTCGTCGCGGGCGGGCTCATGCTGGCCGCGCTGTGGCGCTGGCCCCGGTGGTGCTTCCCGCTGCTGTGGGTGAGTCTGTACTTCCTGGTCGAGCCCTGGAACGCGTGGCGCGGCCACCGCACGCTGTTGGACTGGCTGCGGGAGGGCGATTGGCGACCCATCGTCGCGCTGTGGAGCGGCGTGCTGGTCACCGCGTTCTTCTGGGAAATGTGGAATGTGCGCAGTTACCCCAAATGGGTGTATCATGTGCCGTACCTGAACGGGATGCACATCTTCGAGATGCCCCTGGCCGGGTACGGCGGCTACTTGCCCTTTGCCCTGGAGTTGTTCGCCCTCTATCACGCCGTGGCCGGGCTGGCAGGCCGCGGCCGAACGGCCTTCGTGGCGCGGGCGCTGGTGCCGCCCGACGAACCCCTGCCCTGACCCCCTCCGAGGAAGCCCCATGACCACCGCCGACACCGCCGACAAATTCGCCGCGCTGGGCGCGCCGTCGTTCGTCTGGCGCGCGGGGCAGGCCCGCCGCCTGCGCATGATTTTGGACGCGCTGGGCCCGCGGGTGCACGGCCACGGCCTGGAGAACGGCTGCGGCGTGGGCATGTACCTGGCCCATCTGCGGGCCCACAGCCGCGGGGTCGTGGTGGGCCTGGAATACGACTTCGCCTGGGCCCGCCGGGCCGCGGCACACGGGCCCGTGGTCAACGCCGCGGGCGAGGCTTTGCCCTTCCCCGCGCGGGCCTTCGACTTCGTCCTCAGCCACGAGGTGCTGGAGCATGTGCACGACGACCGGGCCGCGGTGCGCGAGATGGTGCGGGTGCTCAAGCCCGGCGGGCGGCTGGTGCTCTTCGTGCCCAATCGCGGCTATCCCTTCGAGACCCACGGCATCTACTGGCGGGGACGCTACCACTTCGGCAACATCCCGCTGGTGAACTACCTGCCCCGGCGCTGGCGTGACCGCCTGGCCCCCCATGTGCGGGTGTACTCCCGCGGCGACCTGACGCGACTGTTTGCGGGCCTGCCCGTGCGGTTCGTGCGCCGTACCGTCATCTTCGGCGCCTACGACAACATCATCGCCCGCTGGCCCCGGCCGGGCCGGGCCCTGCGCGCGCTGCTGCACGCGCTGGAACGCACGCCCTTGCGGGTGCTGGGGCTATCGCACTTCTGGGTGGTGGAGAAAACGGCTTGACCGGGCCGGGCGCAGCCGCTACAATGAAGCCCCTTCAGGCCGCGCGGCTCGAACGGGCGCGGCCGCATCTTCGTCCCCCGGAGGACGCATGTTCGACCAACTCACCGAACGCCTGAACCAGGTCTTCGACAAAATCCGCCGCCGCGGTCGCCTGACCGAGAAGGATGTGGACGCGGCCATGCGCGAGGTGCGCCTGGCGCTGCTGGAGGCCGATGTCCACTACAAAGTGGTCAAGGACTTCGTGCAGCGCGTGCGCGAGCGGGCCATCGGCCAGGAGGTCTCCAAGGCCCTGCTGCCTGCGCAACAGGTCATCAAAATCGTGCACGAAGAACTGGTGCGCACCCTGGGCGAGCCCGCGGCGCTGGAACTGCGCGGGCCCAAACCCCGGGTCATCGTGCTGGTGGGCCTGCAGGGCTCGGGCAAGACCACCACCGCGGCCAAACTGGCCCGCCGCCTGCGCAAACAAGGCGAGCGGGTGATGCTGGTGGCCGCGGACCCTTACCGCCCGGCCGCGGTGCAGCAATTGCAGACCCTGGGCCAGCAATTGGGCATTCCGGTGTATTACGAAGAAGGCGTGTCGCCCCCCGACCTGGTGGCCCGCGCCCACCGCAAGGCCGCGCAAGGCGGCTACAGCGTGCTCATCGTCGACACCGCCGGCCGCTCGCAACTGGACCAGGCCCTGATGGATGAGGTGCAGGCCATCGCGCAGCGGGTAAACCCGTCCGAGGTGCTGCTGGTGGTGGATGCCATGATAGGCCAGGAAGCCGTGTCCGTGGCCCAAGGCTTCCGTTCCGCCGTGCCCCTCACCGGCCTGGTGCTGACCAAGATGGACGGCGACGCCCGCGGCGGCGCGGCCATTTCCATCCGCGCGGTCACCGGGGTGCCCATCAAACTGCTGGGCACGGGCGAGAAACTGGACGCGCTGGAAGCGTATGACCCCGAACGCCTGGCCTCGCGCATCCTGGGCATGGGCGATGTGCTGGGCCTCATTCAGAAGGCCGAAGAAGCCCTGGACCAGGAAGAGGCCGAGCAGCAAGTCGAGCGCCTGCTGCGGGGCGAGTTCACGCTGGAAGACTACGCGGCCCAACTGCGCCAGGTGCGCAAACTGGGCCCCATCGGCAAAATCTTGGAAATGCTGCCCGGCGACCTGGGCCGCGCGGCCCGCCAGATTGACCCCCAGCAGGCCGAAAAGCAACTCACGAAGGTCGAAGCCATTATCAATTCCATGACGCCCGAAGAGCGCCGGCGCCCCGAAATCCTCAACGCCAGCCGCAAGCGCCGCATTGCCCGGGGCTCGGGCACCACGGTGCAGGATGTCAACGAACTCATCCGCCAATATCGGCAGACGAAGCGCCTGTTCAAGAAACTGGGCAAAATGGGCCCCGCGGGCCTGGGGCGCCTGTTCGGCGGCTTTGGGGGACTGGGCGGCTTGGGCGGCGGCCTGGGCGCGCCCCCTCGTCGGCGCCGACGCTAAAGGAGGTGCACCATGCCCGAATTCCTCGTGCTGGCCGACCCCCATCAGGCCCGCCGAGAATGGCTGGCGGCCATCACCCACCGGGTGGAGGCCGAGACCCTGCCCACCGTAGACGCGGTCGGCCGCGTGCTGGCCGAGGATGTCACCGCGGCCGAGCCCATCCCGGGCTTCCGCCGCTCGACGGTGGACGGCTACGCGGTGCGGGCCGGCGACACCCACGGCGCGTCCGAGTCGCTGCCCGCGTATCTGACCCTGGTGGGCGAAGTCCCTATGGGCGCGGCCGCGCCCTTCAGCCTGGGCCCCGGCCAGGCCGCGCTCATCCACACGGGCGGCATGGTGCCCCCCGGCGCGGACGCGGTGGTGATGCTGGAGCACACCCAACTCAGCCGCGCCGATGAGGTGGAAGTGCTGCGGGCCGTGGCCGTGGGCGAGAACATCATCGAGGTGGGCGAAGATGTGGCCGCGGGCCAGGTCATCGTCCCCGCGGGGCGCCGCCTGCGCTCGCCCGAGATTGGCGGCCTGATGGCCCTGGGCCGGACCCAGGTACGCGTGGCCCGCCGCGTGCGGGTGGGCATCATCTCCACGGGCGATGAGGTGGTGCCGCCCGACACCCGGCCCCTGGCGCCCGGCCAGGTGCGGGACATCAACTCCTACACCCTGAGCGCGGTGGTGCAACAATGGGCCGGGGAACCCGTCCGGTACGGCATCGTGCCCGACGACGAGGCCGCGCTGCTGACCACGGCCCGCCGGGCGCTGGCCGAAACCGACATGGTCATCATCACCGCGGGCTCATCGGCCAGCACGCGCGACATGACCGCGCGGGTCATTGACCGCCTGGGCGAACCGGGCGTGCTGGCCCACGGCCTGCGCACCAAGCCGGGCAAGCCCACCATCTTGGGCGTGGCCCAGGGCAAGCCCGTGGTCGGGCTGCCGGGCAACCCGGTCAGCGCGCTGGTCAACACCCAATGGCTGGTGGTGCCCGCGCTGGAACGCTTGCAGGGGGCCGAAGCCCGGCCCTGGCCCCGTTGGCGCGCGGTGCTGGCCAATCACGCGCCCTCAGAGGCCGGCCGCGAGGAGTGGATTCCCGTGCACCTGCGTGAAGAGGACGGCCGGCTGTGGGCCGATGTGGTGTTCTACAAGAGCAACCTCATCTTCCGGCTGGTGGCGGCCGATGGCCTGATTCGCGTGCCCACCGACGCCACCGGGCTGCCCGCGGGCACCGAAGTGGATGTGTTCGTGCTGCGATGAACGCCCAACGCATTTCATGGCGCCACTGGCTGGGAGGGCTGTTGGCCCTGGGGCTGCTGGCCGCGATGTGGGCCTACGCCGCGCCCGCGCGCGCCCAGACGCCCTCGCCCTTAGCCACGCCCACTTTCGGCGGGCCTTACATCGTGGTCATCGGCAACGGCGAATACCAAATCAATGTGCGCGCCGGGCCCGGCATTGACTACCCCGCGGTGGGCATTCTGGTGCTGGGCCAGAAGGCCCCCGCGCTGGCCCGCACCCGCAACTGGGTCCAAATCGTCTACCCCGGCGCGCCCGACGGCACGGGCTGGGTGTTCGCGCCTCTGGTCAAGGTCGAAAACGGGCTTCCCCCGGCCGTGACGCCGCCGCCCACACCCACGCCCGA